>JAJYJF010000091.1 GCA_021796375.1 Chloroflexota bacterium
ATTCTTCGGCCCGCACGTCGGTCTTCTCTACGGGAAATACGACCTGCTGGACCAGCTGAATGCATACAAAGTCCGCCCGGCGCCGCAGCTGCCGCCGGGGAAATTCGAAACCGGGACCCAGAACCATGAGGGAATCGCGGGGGTTCTGGGGGCCATCGAATACCTGGTCTGGCTGGGGGAGACGTTCGGCGGCGCAGCGCAAGGATCCTCGCGGCGGGAATCCCTGAGCCAAGCGATGCGCGCGATCCACCAGTCCGAGCTGGCGCTGAGCCAGGCGCTGATCGAGACGCTCCAGTCGGTGAAGGGGGTGAAGGTCTACGGGATCACCGATCTGAACCGGCTGGACCAGCGGGTGCCCACGGTATCCTTCACCGTGGAAGGGTTTACCCCCCGGCAGGTCGCCGGGCACCTGGGTAAAGCGAAGATCAACGTCTGGGACGGCAATTTCTATGCGCTGGCCGTCACCGAGCGCCTGGGCCTCGAAGGGAGCGGGGGCCTGGTGCGGGTCGGAGCTACCCACTACAATACCCTCGAGGAGATCGAAGCCTTCGGCAGGGTTCTGGGAGAGCTGGTGCGATAAGACCGGCGGATTAGATCGGGAATGAAATTAAAGACAAACGCCTGGGTGAGGGGGGCACCCAAGCGTTTGTCGTGTTTATAGTATCAGAATTTATTCTGAATTGCAAGCCTTTTGGATGACAATTTTGTTAGAGTTTACACATCCTGGTGCCCCAGGGGCGAATTGAACGCCCAACCTAAGCCTTAGGAGTGCCTCGCTCTGTCCATTTGAGCTACTGGGGCAGGCGAGGATATTATAGCATACAACTACCACTTGGCTTCGGCCGCGTCGCGGAAGTGGACGTTGTAGATCTCGGTGGCCGCTTGCAGGGTCGATTCGGGTATCGGCGGCAGGTCGGCCGCCTGGACGTTCTCCTCGACCTGGATTGGGTGCCGGGCGCCGGGGATGGCGCAGGTGACCGCGTCGAACATCAGGATCCAACGCAGTGCAAACTGCGCCAGCGACATCCCCGCCGGGACGATTTGCCGGAGCTCATCAACTGCCTGGAGGCCAGTCTCATAATCCACCCCGGAGAAGGTCTCACCCTGGTCGAAGCTCTCGCCGTGGCGGTTGAAATTGCGGTGATCGTCCGCGGCAAACTGCGTCTGGCGCGTCATCTTTCCGCTGAGCAGGCCGGAGGCCAGCGGCACGCGCGCCAGGATGCCCACCTTGCGGCGTTCAGCCTTCTCAAAAAACTCGTGCGAGGGCTTGCGGCGGAAGAGGTTGAAAATAATCTGGACGGACTGCACCCCGGGGTAATCGACGGATTTGAGCGCCTCCTCGACTTTTTCCACACTCACGCCGTAAAACCTGATTTTCCCCTGGCGGACCAGGTCGTCCAGGATGCCGAAGACCTCCGGCCGGTCGTAAACGGCGCCCGGCGGGCAGTGGAGCTGGAGCAGGTCGAGTGCATCGACATCCAGGTTCTTCAAACTTCTCTCGACAAAAGCGGTGAGGTTCGCCCGGTTGTAGCCTTCCGCCACATGCGGATCCAGGCGGCGGCCGGCCTTGGTGGCGACGATGATCTCGCCTCTCGTCTCCTTGCGCAGGCGGCCGATCAGGCGCTCGCTGCGCCCATCTCCGTACACGTCGGCGGTGTCGAAGAAATTCACGCCCAGCTCGACCGCGCGCCGGAGGGAGGCCAGCGATTCCTCATCGCTGACCTCTCCCCAGCCGCTGCCTATCGCCCACGAGCCGAAGCTTACCGTCGAGACATTCCATCCGGTTCTACCCAGCGTTCGGTACTGCATGTTTCCCTCCTCGCATAGAAAATCTAACCATCCGATGAAATCTTCTTTGGACCGAGCTCCAGCGAAGCGCTGGCCCCATCCTGAACTTCGCCGGGGTCAAACAGCATGCGGTGGTACCCGCCCTTAAACCACGCGCTCACCTGGTCGTCATAATGCGGGTGCCCGGGCTGGCCGGATTGTCCGGGAGCGAGCAGGCCCAAGGATTTGCCCAGGTCGGAAAGGTCGGCGATGAAACGGAAGGGTGGTGCGATGGCGCCCTCGTCGGCGGGGCTTGCCGCCGGCGTGGAAACCGACCAGATCGTGGTCCCATCCCCTCCGGCGGGGAAAGGGCCGCGGTTGAAAAAAGGCTGCAAGGCTTTCACCCGGCCCAGGATGTGTGAAAAGGTCATCCGGTGCAGATCTCCCCATTTCCAATCCTCCAGATTCTCCCCGCAGGACTGCCGCAGGTGCTGGATCGTCTCTTCTAACCCTTTCAGCAGCACGTCCTCGCGCGTTTCTCCCCCACCCAGGTCGTACCAGGGAGACTCGGGCGTCTCGATCAGGTCCTGGAACCATTCCCAGCTGCGGAAGCCCCACAAGGATCCTTCGGCCAGCAGCGGGGTGGGCCCTTTCCCGGCATACAGCTCGGCCAGGTCTCCCAGCTTGTTTTTCAGCAGGATGGGCAGGATGAGCTGCATAAAGACCTCGTGAACCGCCGCCTCAGGGCTTTCATCTCCGAGCTGGCCGTCCCAGCTGCGCATAGCCAGGATCACCTCGGCAGCCAGCGGGTCGTCACTCTGCAGCCTGCCAATGGCGCCCGCGACACGGCGCGCCGAGTGGGAAAGCTGGTCAAACTGCATGGCCTGAATATCCGCAAGGGAGTGTTTCTCCTGGTGAAGGATCAGCTCGGTGATGCGGCGGGCGCGGTCCGGGATGACATAATCGCTGCCGAGCGGGTACGGATAGCTTTCATCGGCAATCCGGTTGTTGGCGGTGACGATGAACCCCTGTTCCGGGTTATCGAGCCGCGGCATCTCGTCGTAGGGGATGAACCGCAGCCACTCGTACTCCCCGGTCCAACCGGGGACGGGGACGCGGCCGTCGCCGCGGTCGCGAATGGGGATTCTGCCGAGGAGCTGGTAGCCGATCTCCCCGGAAACATCCGCAAAAATCAGGTTCAGAGATGGGCTGGCCCACCCGCGGGCGGCTTCGCGAAGCTCGCGGCAGGTGGAGGCGCGGCACATTTTTACCAGCGCCTGGCTGGTGCAGTCCGGCTCCAGGGAGGTCCAGCGCAGGGCGTACGGCTCCTGCACGGAGAGTGTCTGGATTAGGGGGTTGATGATCGGGCCGTGGCCGGTGACCACGACTTCTTCGACGGCGCTTCCTCCACCGCGGACCTGGATTTCCTCCCGGAAGACCTCGGCCGGCGCCCACTCCCCTTTGAATTCGCAGCGAACCTCACCATTCTCATCCCGCCGGATCCGTTCTTGATACAGGTCCTGCACGTCGGCAAAACTCGCGGTGAAGCCCCAGGCAACGTGCTGGTTGTGGCCCGCGATCACCAGTGGCACCCCGGGGAGCGACACGCCGGTGACCTCGAACCCGCCGCCCGACAGGTGGTTCTCATACCAGACCGCGGGAGCCGTGACCGGCAGGTGCATGTCGTTCGCCAGGATGGGTTTTCCGGTGGCGGTTCGCTCGCCGGAAAGGACCCAGCTGTTGCTCCCGATCCCATCCCGGAGCGTGGGTCCGGCAAGCAGATGCGCGGCTTCCGACCGCGTCAACGCCTGCCGGGCTGACAGAATCGCGCTGAGGCGGTCCGGCCAGGGCTGCAGCCGTTCCAGCTCGAGCTCGGAGGCTAGTTCGGGTCCGAGCTTTTCAATCAACGCCGCCCGCAGCAGCTCGCTCTCCCAGTTGCCGCTCAGGCCCCAGGCGAGCATCTTCGACCACGCCAGGCTGTCGGCAGGCGTCCACGGCTCGGGGCGGTAGCCGAGGAGAAAAAACTCGACCGGCAGCTTTCCCTGAGCGGTCCGCGCGTTGACTCCCGCCGCATACGATTCGAGGATCGTCCGTGTCTCCGCGTCCAGCAGGGCGGGCTCTTGCTCGGCGGTGTGCCGGATCCTCAGGATCCTGAGCCAGCGGTCCACCGGCAGGGCCTGGCTGCCCAGCACGGCTGCCAGCCTGCCGGATGCCAGCCGGCGGTTGAAGTCCATCTGCCAGAGCCGGTCCTGGGCATGCACGTAGCCCTGGGCGAAAAACAGGTCGGGGATGTTCTGCGCGTAGATGTGAGGAACGCCCCACCGGTCCCGGATCACCCGGACCGGCTTTTGCAGCCCCTCGATCTCGACGGTTCCAGAGACCACAGGAAAACTGTCGCGGCTGATCCAGGCCAGCCCCGCGCCGATTACGGGCCGGAGAATTCCATCAAAAGCGGGCATGCTCCCCCTGAAGTGCGGTCTGTCGATAAATTCCGAGCGGCAGCCAGCTCTTTCAGGACTAACCTGTCGAAATATGAACTGACCGCTCAGGGATAATTATAGAATACCAGCCCGGTCGTGCAAATCGATCGGAGCTGGAGGGCGCCCCCGGCTGCTGGCGGAAAAGGCCGGCTCCGCACTGCGCAGCCGGCCAGACACCAGAATTATTAGAACCCGTTATCGGGTGAGAATCTATCCGGATCCGACCCGCTCCGGGCCGATCTGGACCCCTTTATAGTTGATCTTCCCGCTGGCGAGCACCTCTTTTACCTCGGCGATCGCCTGGGTGATCTTGATCTCGCGAGGGCAGGCCTCCGTGCAGTTGAAGACCGTCCGGCAGCGCCAGACGCCGTCAGGTTCAGACAGGCGGGAGAGGCGCTGCTCGGCGCCGTGGTCGCGGCTGTCAAAAATGAAGCGGTGGGCGTTGACGATCGCCGCCGGCCCAACGTATTTCCGGTTGGCCCAGAAAGGCGGGCAGGCCGTGGTGCAGGCGGCGCACAGGATGCACTTCGTCGTATCGTCGAAGCGCGCCCGCTGCTCCTGCGACTGCAGGCGCTCTTTCCCATCCGCCGGGAGCGGATCATCATTGATGAGATAGGGAAGCACCGAGCGGTACTGCTCGAAAAATGGGTCCATATCGACGATCAGGTCTTTGATCACGTCCAGGCCAATGATCGGCTCGATGACGATCTGATCCGTGTCCAGATCCTGAACCAGGACCTTGCAGGCCAGGCGGTTGCGGCCATTAATGCGCATGGCATCCGAGCCGCACACCCCGTGCGCGCAGGAGCGGCGGAAGGCGAGCGTTCCGTCTTTAAACCCCTTGATGTTCTCCAGCAAATCGAGAATGCGTTCCTTGGGGTCGACGTCCAGGGTATATTCATCGTAGCGCGGCTGGGTGTCCACCCCAGGGATATGGCGGTATATTTTGACGGTGATCTGCATGGGGACCCCTTCCTAGTAAACGCGTTCCTTGGGTTGATACTTGGTGATGGTCACCGGCTTGTAACCGAGGGTGACCTGGCCGTCCTTCAGCCAGGCGAGGGTGTGCTTCAGCCAGTTCGCGTCATCCCGCTTGGGGTAATCCTCTCGAGCGTGCGCGCCGCGGCTCTCGGTGCGGGCCAGGGCGGATTCCGTGACCACCAGGGCAAGGTCGAGCATATTGCCCAGCTCCCAGGCGTTGATCAGCTCGGTATTGAAGATCTTCCCCTGATCCTGGACGCGGATATGGGTGAAGCGCTCCCGGAGCTCCTGGATTTTCTTGTAGGCTGCCTTGAGCCCCGCTTCGGAGCGGAAGATCCCGACGTTGTTGAACATCTCCCGCTTCATTTCCTGGGCGAGCTCGGCCACCTTCTCCGTGCCGTCTCCATTCCTCATCTGGTCGATCTGCGCCATGGTAAAGCCGGCCGCATCCTCCGGGAGGTTTTGGAAATCGGTCCCTTTGACGTACTCCGCGGCATTGAGCCCGGCATGCTTTCCGAAGGTGAGGATATCTACCAGGGAATTCGTTCCCAGCCGGTTTGCGCCGTGGACGGAAACGCAGGCGCATTCGCCGGCGGCGTACAGGCCGGGCAGAATCGTATTCTTATCGTCGACCAGCACCCGGCCGTAAACGTCGGTCGGGATGCCGCCCATCGCATAATGCGCGGTCGGCTGGACCGGCATCGGGTCTTTGATCGGGTCGACGCTCAGATAGGTCCGGCAGAAATCAGCGATATCCGGAATTTTCGAGAGGATCTCCTCGCCGGTAACCCGGTATGGGGTCCCATCCGGGCGCGTGCGGCCGTCGGCCTCGGCGTACTTGTTGATGGTCTCGGGGCGCGCGTCCAGGTAAAGGTAGTTTTTGCCGTTAATTCCCCGGCCGTCGCGGATCTCCATATAGATTGCCCGGCTGATCACATCCCGTGAGGCGAGGTCTTTCACATGCGGGGCATAGCGCTCCATGAAGCGCTCGCCCTCGCCGTTGATCAGCACGCCGCCCTCACCGCGCACCGCTTCGGTGATCAAAATCCCCAGCTTGAGGATCCCGGTGGGGTGGAACTGGAACATTTCCATGTCTTCCGCGGGGATGCCGCGCCGCAGGCAGATCGCGACGCCGTCACCGGTGTAGGCGTAGGCGTTGGAGGTAATTTCCCAAACCCGGCCGAATCCGCCGGTGGCGAACACCACGGCTTTGGCCTGGAAGACGTGCAGCTCGCCGGTGGCCAAATCGACCGCCACAACCCCGGCAACCGCGCCGTTGGCGACCAGCACATCGAATACCTGGAACTCGTCATAGAAGGTGATGTTGTTTTTAATGCACTGCTGGTAGAGCGTCTGCAGGATCATGTGTCCGGTGCGGTCCGCGGAATAGCAGGACCGGCGGACCGGCTTGCCGGTGACGTTGTTAGTATGCCCGCCGAACGGGCGCTGCGCGATCCGGCCATCCGGGGTGCGCGAAAAAGGCAGTCCGAAGTGTTCGAGGTCGTAGACAGCCTCGACGGCCTCGTTGCACATGAACTCGATCGCATCCTGGTCGCCCAGGTAATCGCTGCCTTTGACCGTGTCGTAGGTGTGCCACTCCGGATGGTCTTCTTCCAGGTTGCCGAGCGCGGCGCCGATGCCGCCCTGGGCTGCCCCGGTGTGGGAGCGAGAGGGATAGAGCTTGCTGAGCACGGCGGTTTTCGCGCCGCGCGATGCGTTCAGGGCAGCCATCAGCCCCGCGCCGCCGCCGCCGACGATGATCACTTCATATTGGTGGGTTTGCATGCCTCTTTCCTCCGCTTCTACTGCTTGGGCATCCGGACACCGCCGACCACGGCAACTACCCCGATCGCGGTGATGACGAACCAGAGCGCCAGCAGGATCCATCCCAGGGTCTGTCTGGCCTTCGGTGAGGGGAAATATTCTGCCAGAATCTGCCGCAGCCCATTCATCCCATGGGCGAACGCAAAGGCGACCAGGGCGATGTCGTAGATGCGCCAGCCAACGTTCGCCCAGCGCAGCGCGACGTAATTCAAATCGATGCGGTGCACCCCGACGATGACATCCTGGAGGATCACGTGAATCCAGGCCAGGGGGATCAGCAGGAGGGCGCTGTAGCGCATCCATTTCCAGGCGGTCGTCTCATAATTCTTCGGGACCCGGACCTGGCGGGTGTTGGGGGCGATGGTAGAAGTTTCCATGAGGTCAACCTCCAAGTCCAAAGTTGTTGATCAGCAGATTGCGCGCCATGAGGATAAATGCTGGAAACCAGATGACGAGCGAGATCACCAATGTCCAGATCGCGGTTTTTCGCTCGGAGGGGATTTCCCAATTCTTGGGTGCAATCATGTCGAAGTAGGCGATGCGCAAGCCGTTCACGCCGTGGTAGAAAACGCAGAAAATCAGCCCCATCTCTGCGATGCCGAAGAGGGTGCTCCGGTAGATATTGATCGCATCGCTGTACAGGTTTGGCAGGAAGTAGACGGTGGCGGTATCCAGGATGTGGATGGCCAAGAAGAGCAAGGTGCCAAGCCCGGTCACGCGATGAAGCAAAAAGCTAAGCTGCCCCTCTCTGCCCCGGTAGCGGGCATAGCCGGCCATGGTGGTTCTTAATGTGGACATTAGCCCTCCTTCTGAGAATTTGACAGATTAATTGTAGCATTGGTGTACTGATTCGACTATAGCTCAAAATAAATATCTTTCCCTTATAGGGGGAGAAACTCCAATCTGGCCGGCCG
>JAJYJF010000092.1 GCA_021796375.1 Chloroflexota bacterium
CCGCCGGCATCGCGACCAGGGTGGCGAGCAGGTCTCCAAGGTGGACCAGATTGCCGTGCTGGATCTCATCCGCGGCCGGGTAAATCGCGGAGATCAACCCGACCGTGCTGGCTTCGAGGAAGTAGCGTTGGCTGCTCCCGCTGCGAGCGCAGCCAACGTCCAGCCGCAGGCGCCGCCCGCGACGCAGGATGGCTACCGCCCGGGCGATATTGTTCAATGGGATATCCAGGCTGAGGGCAATGTTGTTACGCGTGCCGATTGGGATGATGCCGAGCACGGCTTCCGAGCCGACCAGCGCGCCGGACAGGCTGTCGACCGTCCCATCGCCGCCGGCGACCGCGATCAGGCGCATCCCCCGGAGGATCGCGTCCCTGGCCACCGCTTCCAGGTCGAGGCCCGGGCGGGCGACCGTCACCTCGGGATTGATCTGCCAGCTTTGCAGGTGAAGCAGGGTCTCTACCAGCTGGGCCGGCGAGAGGTCCGCCCGGCCCGAGGCAGGATTGAAGATCAGCTTGGCCTGGACCGCTGACCTTTTCGAAGACCTTCTCCGGGCTGCCCGGAGCAGCCTTCTCGCGAGTGTTTCCATAATTATCGTTCTATATCCTGCTTCATCACCCGTGGATGAAAGCTTTAGAATTCTATCAAACCTTGAACCGGAGCGCCAACCGGCGACCTCCTCCTTAGCGGAGACTATCAGGGAGGGCGCATCCCAGTTTCCTGGCAATCCCATCGGCCGGGGTGGGGTGAATCGCCAAAAATTTGGGGCGCACCCATCCGGGAAAATCCGGTTGCGAGCGCTCCTGTTCTAGGCTTAAAATAACTGATTAAAACAGGGATCATCACGATGAATTTGCTTGACCGAGGGAATCAAATGTGGAAAGATTTCAAAGAATTTGCGCTAAAAGGCAGCCTGATCGACCTGGCTATCGGGGTCATCATCGGCACCCAGTTTAATAACGTGGTCCAGTCGCTGGTCAAGGATATAATCATGCCCCCGTTCGGACTGATCATCAACCGGGTGAACTTCACCGAGCTCTTCATCGCGCTGAATGGGAATAAATATCCGAACCTGGCCGCTGCCCAGGCCGCCGGCGCGCCGACCATCAATATCGGCGTTTTTATCAATACCATTATCACCTTCCTGATCGTGGCTTTTGCTCTTTTCCTGCTGGTCAAGCAGATCAACCGCATGCGCCGCCAGCCGGCCAAGGAGACCAATACCAAGTTGTGCCCGTACTGCCTCTCAACCATCCCGCTCAAGGCGACCCGCTGCCCGCAGTGCACTTCGGACCTGGAGGCCCCGGCTTCGCAGCGGCTCTCTGAAGCTGCCCGCTCCTGAGGCTGGCGAAGCGCCGGGGTGGCATATTTCGTGCAACGGCCTAGGAACGCAACAACCACCTGACCGCCGTCATCGCACGAAATGAGGCTGCTATGATCCAAACGACCTTTTCTGAAGCTTACGCCAGCCTGGGCCACCTGATCGAAGAGGTGGCGGCCCACCGCGAGGTAGTCATCATCGAGCGGGGAGGAAAAGAGCCGGTGGCCATGATCCCGGCCTCGGAGCTGCGCCAGCTGATGAACAACGTGCAGCCGCTCCGCTCGCCGCAGTCGCTGCAGCGCCGGCTGGCCGAGCTCGGGCGGACGCCGGTCTACGAGACCGGCTCGCAGACCCCCGAGGATCTGCGCCGCAGCCTGCTGCCTAAAGATTGAGCGTCTTCCAAAGAAAACAGGAAGAATCCCAAACTTCATCATTTTGGGATTCTTCCTGTTTTTTGATGGCGTTTTCTATTTCAGCCTGACCCCCTGCGGCTTCCTTAGAACAGGACCATTGAATCCTAGATCCTGGGCAGCATGATCGACTGCTGCTTCTGATATTTCCCCTTTTTATCCGCGTAGGATATCTCGCACTCCTCGTCGCCCTCGAAGAACAGCACCTGGGCGATGCCCTCGTTGGCGTAGATCCGGGCGGGCAGCGGGGTGGTGTTGGAAATCTCCAGGGTGACGAAGCCTTCCCATTCCGGCTCGAACGGGGTGACGTTGACGATGATCCCGCAGCGGGCGTAGGTGCTTTTCCCGAGGCAGACCGTCAGCACCCCGCGCGGGATGCGAAAATACTCGATGGTGCGCGCCAGGGCGAACGAATTGGGCGGGATCACGCACACATCACCCGAAAAGTCGATCATGGACTGCGGGTTGAAGTTCTTGGGGTCGACGACCGCTGAAAACACGTTGGTAAAGATCTTGAACTCGCTGGCGACGCGGATATCGTAGCCGTATGAGGAGACCCCATAGGAGATCACCCCGGGCCGCGCGCGGCCCTCTTCAAAAGGCTCGATCATCCCGCGCTCGCGGGCCATCTTGCGAATCCAGTGGTCAGGTTTGAGTCCCATGGTTACTCTCCGTCGGATGAGGTTGGCCCGGCGCCGGGGCCGAAATCGACCAGCGTCAGCCGGCCCGGGAAAACGGTCACATCGCGGGCGTCCAGCTGCCCGTCGATGATCGTGGTGATCCGGTAGACACCCGGGACCAGATTCCCGGCGGCAAAATTTTCATTCCAGGCCGCATCCACCGGAAGGCTGGTCGTCGCGTAGCTCTGCAGGTAAACCGGCAGGGGGGCGGGATTTCCCGGATCGGCCTGCCGCTTGAGGTCAATATCGTGCATCTCCAGGAGTTTGCCGTCCTGATCGACTACCCGTCCGGCGATCGCGCCGTCCCGCTCGCCCCCGGGCTGGACGGAAGGGAGCAGCCACAGCTCCGGGTTTTGGGTGAGCAGCTGAGCCCCAACCCTCACCTCGAAGTGAAGGTGCGGGCCGGTGGCGATCCCCGTATCCCCCACCCGGCCGATCTGCTGGCCGGCCTCCACCCAGTCGCCGGCGCTCACATCCACCCGCGACAGATGGCCGTACAGCGTGTAGATCGGCTCGGGCCAGGCCGCAAACTGGTGCCGGATGATGACCAGGTTGCCGTATTCCTCTCCGAGGCTGGCAAACCGGCTGCCTGTGTTTTCTCCGGCCTGCAGCACCTGCCCATCCCCCGCTGCGCGCACGGTCTCCCCTTCCGGCGCCTGGAATTCAACCCCCGTATGCGGGACGCGCTGCCCGCCATCCGTGCTGCTGTACCGGTAGGTGGGATCCACCTGCTCTCCGTAGCTGCCCGCGATGGGGGCCTGCAGGAAGAAATGCCCTGTCACCGAGCACCAGCCCGCGCCGCACACCGGGGTGGGGCTGGGCGTCTGGACTGGGGCGGCCGCCGTGCCAGCCGCCGCCGGAGAAGGGCTGGCGCTGGGAACCAGGGTGGGGAGGGTCCGGGTCAAGGCCGGGGTGGCGCTGGATCGCGCCGTTGCGGAGACGATAATCGCCGGCTGGAGCGGCGCCGCTGGCGCGCAGGAAGCCAGCGCGAGGAGGATCAGGCAGGCGAGCCGGCGCCGCATCAGCGTGAGGGGCCCGACCGCTCTGCCAGCAGGGAGCTCAGCGCCTGCTCCTGCTCGCGCGCGTGAGCCTCAAGCTCCGCCGCCTCGCGCAGCATCCGGCTGGCCGCCGGGGCATCCTCGAGGCTGGCTGCGTTCACCCTCACGTTCAGCGCCGCGCTGATCAGGGCGGCGCGCGCCAGGTTGGCGCCCGTGGCTGCATCGGAAATCGCGTTGAGGTTCCCCGTTCCGGCGACTTCGACGGCCAGGTCCATCAACCGGCCTGCCTGCCAGGCGACCTCCAGGGGAATCTCCGCCGCGCGCCGGGTGGCTGCCTGTGCGGCCAGGCTCCGGGCTTCCTGCTGCTTGGCGGTTTCCTTCGGCATTTTCAGCGCGGCGATCAGGCTCTCGAAGGCGGCTGCGTCCTCGTCGACTGCCCGGATCAGATCCTGGCGGTAGCCCTGCGCTTCCTCCAGGATCGCCCACATGCGTTCCTCCACCTGGGCGTATTTTTTCTTGCCGATCGTCAGCCGGCAGACCATGATGACCAGCGATGCGGCTTCCGCCGCCGTGAATGCCGCCGCCGATCCCCCGCCCGGGGTGGCGTTTCCCGAAGCCAGCTCCTCCAGGAACCCGGAGGCCCCGGCAGGCTGTTCCTCTGCGTTCGACGGGGCGGTTTCGAACAGCCGCGCTTCCAGGATCTGCCCGGGCTGAAATTCATCCAGCTGCAGGTACCACTGCGCGGCATCGATCAGCGCCTCCTGCGGGAGGAGTCCGACCAGCTCGCAGTGGTGGATTCCGACCCCGTAGCGCGCCGCCTCCCGGCGGATGAACTCGACCGTGCGGGCAACGGGCGACAGGTGGAAATTGGTGAGGTTCATCGAGACCTGCGCCCGCCCATCGACGAGCAGGCCCAGGGCTTTCACGTAGCGCAGCCCGCCCGTGGAAGAGCGGACGGCCCGGGCGATTTTTTGGGCGATGGTCACGTCGTCGCTGGTCAGGAAGACGTTGTAAGCGATCAGCGGCTGGCGCGCGCCGATGATCGTGGCGCCGGCGGGTCCAACCTGCGCCGGGCCAAAATCAGGCTCGCGGTCGGGGCTGCTGCCGATTTCCTGCTTGAGCGCCTCATATTCCCCCCGGCGGATATTTTCCAGGTTCTGGCGCTCCGGCCGGGTTGCCGCTTCCTCATAGAGATAAACCGGGATCTTTAATTCCTCTCCCACCCGGCGGCCCAGCCGGCGGGCCATCTCCACGCATTCCACCATGCTCACGTCGGATATGGGGACAAATGGAACGACGTCAGCCGCGCCGATGCGCGGGTGCTCCCCGGTATGGTGATCCAGGTCGATCAGCTGGCTGGCGGCGGCGATGGATTGGTAGGCTGCCTCTTCCACCGCCGGCGGCGAGCCGACGAAGGTGATCACCGTCCGGTTGTGATCGAGATCGGAATGGCGGTCAAGCACGCGGATCCCCGCCACCGCGGAGATCGCGTCGATGATCCGTTCGACCACGTCCGGCCGGCGGGCTTCGGAAAAATTCGGGATGCATTCTACCAGGGGGTTCGCCATACAGGTCCTCGAGCGATGATTGGTTCGGCCCAATTATAAAGGGGAAATGCATCCCGGAAGACCCATTCACCGGGTGCATCCCCCTGCACGTCTTGATGGCGGCTGATTCCATGTGCAAGAATTTGCACTCCCTCACACGCGGAGCGCTCTGGGCGGAGCGAGGGGTTGGGATGGGTTAAATTATGAAACCGCGCAGCGGAGCCGTCAGATGCGCTCCATGGTCATCCGCTCGGGGCTGATCTCAAACAGCCAGCGACCCAGATCCCCAAAATCGTACTCGGCGGTCAGCCTCCCCGGCTCGCGCGCCAGGCTGGCCAGGCGGATGGGGCGGTGAAAGGCAAATGTGATCGTTTCCGGATCCCATTCCCCCTGATCTTCCGGGCGGTAGCCTTTAGGCGGGTCAAGAACCTGCTCGATCTCGGTCTCGTTCAAGAGCAGCCGCAGGATGGCCTCGGGGATGTCCACGGTCATGAGCAGGCTGGCCGCGGCCTGGGTTTCTATTTCCGCGGCGCGCTCCTCCTCGGTCTGGTCCCACTGCACCGGCGCCCATACCCCAGGAAGCTCGTCCGCCTGGATGGTCTCTGGATCAATCACTCCTGGCATGCGTCCCTCCATCACCACGTTGTTTTCATACCCGATCGGGTGGGAATCCTGATTTTTGCAGACACGGCGGCCGGCCGATGAGCCCCTCAACCGGCCGGGGGGCTGCCGGCCAGCTCGCGGATCGCCGCCGACACCTCGCCGGCATTTTCCGCGGATCGTACCACGGAGAACCGGTTCGAGCCCGGGAGAAGCCGGAACTCGGCCTGGGCAGTCCGGCTGGCGAGCTCTGCCTGGCGGTCCTTCAACCCGGCCCGGGCAGCCGCGTTCAGGCCGGGGTCCGCGTCCGAAGCCCCGAGGATGATCCACCTGCTTCGCGCTGCCGGCTCCTGCCGGCGGGAGACCAGGTCGGCGGCCGTCTGCCAGAGCAGGCTTTCGCTGGCGCGATTTTCCAGGCTGCTGATGGAGGATTGAAAAGCTACCATTTCTTCAAATTCCTGGTCCGGCAGCCCGCTGGCGAGCCCCCTGCTCCTCCCGGCCAGGCGCGGAAGGCCCAGCCGGGCAGCGATCCGGCTGGCGCGGCCCGGCGAGCGAAACTCGGGCAGGCCGGCTTCCTGGGGGTCTCCGGTCAGCGGGTCGACCAGCACAGCTCCCAGCACCTCCTGGGGATAGAGCAGCTCAAAAACCCGCGCCTGCATCCCGCCCAGGCCGTGCCCGACCAGCAGGTAGGGCGGAGCCAGGTCCAGGTCAGCCAGCACCTGGTGAAGGGCAGAAGCCAGGGTCTCGGCCGTACACGGCCGCGCAGCCGCCGGGCTCCAACCGGATCCAGGCCAGTCGAACAGGACGGCGCGCCCGATTCGGGCGCTATCGCCGGCCACCCAGGCCCACTCCGGGCTGGCTGACCGCTCTCCATTGAAAAAAACCAGGATGGGTTCTGCCCGGGGCACCCCAAAAACCTGGGTGTGGAGCTGCACCCCATTCGCCAGCATCATCCGCCCGGGCGGTGGAAAACAGCCGCGGTCGCGGGCTTCGGCCAGCTGCTGGTAGAACAGGCCAGCCGCGATCAGGCCGGCTAGCAGGATCAGCAGCCCGGCGGCGACGCCGATCCCTACCCCGTAAGAGTACCCGACCGAAAAAGCCACCGCGGCCAGCACCAGCGCTACCAGCAGGGTGATCAGCCCTGCCGGGGTCCAGCGCGGAGATGGGCGAGCCTGAGGCTGCATCGATTCGGCCTTAATACGAAAAAAACTGGTCCAGCGAGCCCGGGGTGTAGCCGTCGGGGAAGAACGAACCGCTGGCCGGATCCTGTTGGTAAGCTGCCCGGTATTCCCCGGCCTGGATGCGCAGCAGCCACTCGACAAGGGTATCGATCTCGGCCAGGTTGTTGTAGCAGCCGAAGCTGACCCTGACCAGCCCCGGCACCTGGCTGCGGTTGTGGTGGAGCACCTCATCCTTGAACTTTTCGTATTCTTTCCCGTCCACCCCGAGAAGCTTCAGGATATATGGGTGCGCGCAGAAACAGCCGTTCCGCACCCCGATGCCCGCCTCAAAGCCCAGGACCGCGGCCACCAGCCCGTGATGGATGCCCTGCATGGCAAACGAGATCACCCCCAGGCGGTCTTCCACCCGGGCGGGGTCGCTGGAGCCGTAGATCCGCAGGCCGGGGATGCCGCGGAGCTTCTCCAGCGCGTAGGTGGTTAAAACTTTTTCGTGCTCCGCCACGGACTGCAAGCCTGCCCGGGAAAGAATCTGCAGGCTGGCCGCCATCGCGACCGCGCCGATCACGTTCGGGCTGCCGGCCTCGTAGCGTTCGGGCGGCTCTGCCCAGTGCACCTCGTCGACGGTAACCACCTCGATCGTGCCGCCTCCGCGGTAGGATGGGGCCGCCCCGGCGAAAAAGCGGCGCGGGCCGATCAGCGCCCCGCTGCCGAATGGGGCATAGATCTTGTGCCCGGAGATGGCCACGAAATCGAGGTGAGCCGGGTCGTCGTGCGGGCGCATATCGATCGCGCGGTGCGGAGCCAGCTGGGCGCAGTCGACCAGGATGAGCGCGCCCGCCCGGTGCGCCATCTCGGCAATGGTGTGGATCGGCGGGGTAAACCCGGTGACGTTGGACGCGCCGGTGACCGCGACGAGCTTCACTTTCCCGGCCCACTCCCGCAGGTTGCGCTCCAGCTCGTCCATGGCGAGCGCGCCCTCAGAATCGACGCCGATATGGATGACCTTTCCCCGCGCACGCCAGGGCAGGTCGTTGGAGTGGTGTTCCATCAATGTGTTGATCACCACATCCCCCGGCTCCAGCGGGAAAATCTCGGCCAGGGTATTGATCGCCTCCGTGGTATTGCGCCCGAAGATCACCACATCCTTCTCGGGGTCCGCGCCGACGAACCGGCCGGTAATTTCATGCGCCTCATCGTACGCCTGGGAAGAGACCAGCGATTTAAGCCCCG
>JAJYJF010000093.1 GCA_021796375.1 Chloroflexota bacterium
GCGCAGCGGCCATGCCCGCAGGACCAGCCCCCAGGATGAGCACCTTCACGGGTTTCTGTGTGGACGAGGACCCATCGGCTAACCCGGTGAAATTGAAATCCATCGACATCACTCCTCTTTCATTTCATAAGTTTATTTCTTCTGCATTTATTAGATCGTGAATCTGCTGAAAAGTTGCAGGCTGTTTCAGGTTCCGGATTTGCATCCCGCCTTACCCCGGCTAAAATACAATCATGATTATAAACCGTCCTTCATGGCGTGGATCCGGCAGCGCATGCACGAAACCCCCGGATCTGCCCTGAGCGCTGGGGCGATCCACCCGGAAGCCGAGCATGGGATCCGCTTGTTTAATTCGCAGCGGTACTTCGAAGCCCATGAGGCCCTCGAGACAGCCTGGCGAGAAGAACCGGGGCCGATCCGCGAGCTGTACCAGGGGATACTCCAGGTCGCGGTGGCCTATTATCAAATCCAGCGGGGAAACTACGTTGGGGCGCGGAAAATGTTCAACCGCTGCCGCCGGTGGCTTGCGCCTTTCCCGGACGTGGTTTCCGGGATAGACTTGCTGCAGTTCCGCGCGGATTTCAGCCAGGTGGAGGCCAGCCTGATCCGCCTGGGACCCGGCCGCGCTTCGAAGGTCGACCCCCACCTCATGAAGCCGGTCCCCCGCAGGGATACCGGCAGGTAGGGTTTTCCCTACAGCCGCATACGGGATTCCCCCATTGATGCGCCGCCTTGCGCGAGGATATACTGTATTTGATATACGGTTGGGAAGGTGCTCGGCCAGGAAATTTACTAGGGGTCCACGAAGGGGAGGAGCAAGGAACCGGAGTGGAATGGCGGAGCACCTTAGTATTTAATCAGCTTTGAATAGAACCGGCGGTCTCGCCGGTTCTATTTTTTCTAGCCGTTGCGCATGAGCACCGCCCGGGCGGGCGCCCCTTCCGCCCCGCCCAATTTGACGGGGAGGCAGGCGAGCTGGTACTGCCCCGGCTGGACGGCCGACAGGTTCAATCCCTCGATGATGACGACGCTGGCCGCCAGGAGGGTTTCATGCGCCGGCCGGCTCTGCTTGTAGGGCGCGATCGACAGGTAATCGATCCCAACCAGCTTCACCCCGCGCTCGACCAGCGCCTGCGCGCCGCTGGCGTCGACGGCCACGAAATCCGGTTGAAAGGCTGAGCCAAACTTCGCCCAGTAGGACGAGTTCCGGGTTTTGAAGAGCACCCGGGTCGTCCCGGGCGGGATGGATGCCGCTTCGACGACCTGCCGGTCCAGCACGTTCACCGAATCCGCAACCTGAATGACTTCCGCCGTCCCGATCAGGACCTCCAGCGAGAGGGTATCCACCTTTGCCCCTTCCATCAAAAAGTGGAAAGGCGCGTCGACGTGGGTGCCGGTATGCGCGCCCATGTTGATATCGGATACGTTCGAATTTGCCCCATCTTCTATTTTGTTCACCCGGTGAATATCCGCCGGCGGATTCCCTGGCCAGATGGGTAAATTCTGGTCAACGGTAACTGACACATCCCAAATTTGCATCATCCCTCCCAATCACACTTCCCTCTGGTTAGCCCGATAAGATCCATATGCACGTATTGCATTTTATCCGATGTCGGGGTGATGTGCTGCCCATCCGGCCCGAGGAAATTTACCAGCCGCTGGCTTTGAAGACGTCCTCCAGCAGCGACTGCCGCTCCGCATCCGTCATCGGTCGCGGCTTGGCGTAATCCTCCAGCATCGCGGTGAGCAGGACCGTCCCCAGGTAGCGGCCATTGTAGAAAATATGCCGGTCGATAAATTCTCGCTCCGTCCCGTAGACCCGCCTGCCAGCGATGATCGGGGCCATCTGGTCGAAGAACAGGTTTCCCAGCCCGTAGTGGATCAGGTTGCCCTGATCGAACTCGAGCGTCTGCGGGAAATGCGCCTGGCTGCCGCTGACGATCACCGCGCCGGCTTCTGACAGCTTGCGGAAGTCCCTTACCTGCGCCGGCCCGGGGATGTAGGTGTAGGATTCGTTGTACTGGAAGGTCGCGATGGTTAAATATCCCTCGGACTTCAGCCGGGAGATCTCACCGGCCTCCCAATTCAGGTCGCAGGGCGCAGCGCCGCCTTCGGTCGCGGTCGCCCAGTCGTAATCCGGCCCGGGCGGATTGCAGCCGATGAAAGCGATCTTGTTGCCGTGGTTTTCGATCAGGAGCGGCTTGCGGGCCTCCTCCAGATTCCTTCCCCCGGCGAAATATTGAATGTGAGCTTGATCGTAAAGATCCAGGGTATGGTAGAAAGCCTTGCGCCCCCAATCATTCAGATGGTTTCCAGACAGCTCCACCACGTTGACCCCAACATCTTGTAGAAGCTGCAAATATTCAGGCCGGCTGCAGAACTGCAGGCTGATCTGGTTGGGGTTCCCCGGCGGGCAGCTGGGGTCGAATGAAACCTCGTTGCTGACGTGGGTGATATCCGCGTCGCGGAGCCAATCCCGGATGTCCCGCCCCGGGTAGAGCACGCCCTTGGTGTCCATCTTCCAGGCGGTCGCGCGGACGAGCGCTGTGACCCCGGTCATGACCACCGTGGTCATTTTGGAGGGGTCGCGGTTCAGATCAGCCCAGCCGAAAGAGGTCGGTGAGCCGATCAGGCGGTCGAAGGCCGCCTCCCGGTCCGCCGGGCCGCTGAGCGCGAACCGGACGGACAGCGGGTAGGCCGACGCATCGAAGCTCCAATCGTACGGAGATTTTCCATCGATGGCCAGGACCTTCCAGCGCGGCTCGAGCGCATCAAAGGGCAGGATTGCCCAGCCCGCAAGGTCTTTCCAGGCCGCATCCAGCAGGTCGGCTGCCGGGAGAACCCTTACAGCCTCCGCCGAGGCAGGGCCAAGGATGGATTCCATGGCTGCTTTCGTGCCTGGATCTACCAGGATCGGGTGACCCGAAAAAACCGTCGGGGCGCTCCCGGTCCAGGCGGCCTTTAAATCGGCCAGGCTGACCCCGTCGGTGATGGTCGGGAACGGAGCTGCCAGGGCGTAAATCCACTCCGCGCTCAGGTAAGCTTTTTGCCCCTCCGGGATGTCTGCCACCAGGCCGATTCGCAATGAATCCGGCTGGGGTTGGTCGGTCCGGCTGAACCGCGCCGGAAGCGCCAGCCCGGCCTGCAGAGATGCGGGCGCGGGTGGAGATACCCACAGCGTGAACCCGGGATCGGGCGTCGCGCTGGGGAGCGGGGTCGGCGCCGCGCGGGTGAGGGTTTGTGTGGGTCTCGCGGCAAGAGTTGGCGGTATTTTGTTCTGCGGGGGATTGGCGGTCGCGCACGAGCTGGCGAGAAGGCCCAGCACAGCCGCGGCGGCCGCGATTCGCAGGGACGCGGCTGGCGCGGCGTGCAGGTTTCTCGATCCCCTCCCCATCCTCTTCTCCCCGCTGCGCGAGGACTCTGGGAGAACGGGGAGCGGGCCGGGAGTGCGGGCGGATAACAATTTATCGATAAGGTTGGCCAGCCTCATAGAATCCCTCCCGGCAAGATGCATATTTGCACCACAAATCATTCGGTGGGTATATTATCCGCCCTCGGGCCGGCCTGTGTCAATCCGCTTAAACGCGAGGGATCGGGTTCTGCTCCACCCTGATAGCTCCTGATAGGTTTCCTCCTTATAATGATAAAAACAACTGGAAAACAAGGGATGGATCGATGCGCGAAGTTGCCATTTTGGGGATCGGCCAGACAAGGGTCGACGAGCACTGGGATAAATCGCTCAAAGAGCTGGCTGGAGAAGCCGTCTTTGAAGCCTTGAAAGACGCCCGCCGCGAATCGGTGGACGCAGTTTTCGTCGGGAATATGATGTCTGGGTCGGCAAATCACCAGCAGCATCTCGGCGCCCTGATCGCGGATTGGGTCGGCCTGCGGTATTCAGAGGCGATGCGGGTGGAAGCCGCCTGCGGGTCCGGCGGGGCGGCATTTCGCTCCGGGCTGATGGCGGTTGGCTCGGGCGCGGTCGAGAGCGCGGTGGTGGTCGGGGTCGAGAAAATGACCGACAGCCCCGGCGATGAGATCACCGCGGCCCTGGCAACCGCCGCGGACGCGGATTACGAAGCCGATATGGGGCTTTCCTTCGTCGCCCTCAACGCGCTGATCATGCAGCGCTACCTGCATGAGTACGGCTGGAAGCATGCCGACTTTGCCCCCTTCTCGATCAACGCCCATCGCAACGCGCTGGAGAACCCGTTCGCGCGCTTCCACGAAGCGATCACCGAAGCAGATTACCACAAGGCGCCGATGGTTGCCGATCCCATCAATCTGATGGACGCCTCCCCGATGGGGGACGGCGCCGCCGCGGTCGTCCTCGTCCCGGCCGATTCCATCCGTGGCGGCGCGACAATCACCGTGGCCGGCTCCGGGTCTTCGACCGATACCCTGGCCGTTCAGGACCGCCAGGATGCCCTGTGGTTGTCTGCCGCCTACCGCTCCGCGAAGCAGGCCTACGACCAGGCGGGGATTTCCCGGGAACAGATCGATGT
The DNA here is from genome assembly GCA_021796375.1 of Chloroflexota bacterium. Lineage (GTDB taxonomy): Bacteria > Chloroflexota > Anaerolineae > Anaerolineales > Anaerolineaceae > JAJYJF01. The sequence continues at coordinate 4,503 of JAJYJF010000093.1, forward strand.
TTTTGAATCGCACGACGCTTTCTCCATCATGGCGGCGCTCTCCCTCGAAGCCTGCGGTTTCGCGGAGCGCGGTCAGGCGCCCCGGCTGGCCCTGGAAGGGGCGATTTTACCGACCGGCCGGATCCCGATTGCCACGCGCGGCGGGCTGAAGGCGCGCGGCCATCCGGTAGGCGCCACCGGCATGTACCAGATCGTCGAGATCGCGCAGCAGCTCCGCGGGCAGGCCGGCGCCACCCAGGTGCCGGATGCCATTTATGGGATGGCGCAGAACATCGGCGGGAGCGGCTCCAACATCGTCACCCACATCCTCAAACGCGGAAATTAATCTTCGCAGACCAGGCCGGGCGCGCAATCGGCGCCCGGTTTTTGATTCTGTGGTTTAATAGAACGCATGGTCAGTAAAACGATCGCGGAGCTGGCTCCGGAGGGGCCGGAGCTGTCCGAAAAAAGGCTGCGGGAATACCGCCAGGATGCCTTCCGGCTTAAACATCGGGTCCGATCGGTCGACGATGCGCTCGATTTTGTAAACGAGCGCGGCTTCATCTTTTTCTGGCCGATCAAAGACCTGATTTTCCCCAGCCTCTGGTCGGCGGCGGCCGGCGACCGGCCGGTCCCCGAGGAGCATGATGACCCGGGGCACGTCACCTGGGAATGGAAAGATTCCATGCTGGGGAAGCGCCGCTGGTACTACGCGCGCGTTTTGCGGCGGCGCAATACCATCATCTCGCTGGCGTCCGCTCCCTTTTTCTACGCGCTTTCGCAAAATTACGGCGATCCGGAGGGAGACTACTTGGAGCAGTACCGGAGCGGGCGCATGACCCAGGAAGCCAAAGCCATCTACGAATCCCTGCTGAGAGAAGGGCCGGTCGGCCCGGCTGGCCAGCCTTGACAACCACAACCGGTTCAATAAAGCCTTGGACGACCTGCAGGTCGATTTCAAGGTCCTCCCCACCGGCGTGAGCGACGCAGGCTCATGGCACTACTCCTTTATCTATGACCTCACCTTCCGCCATTTTCCCGAGATCCCGGAGGAGGCCAGGTTTATCCAGGAGAACCAGGCCCGGGCCCGGCTGGCAGAGCTGTTCTGGCGGTCGCTTGGCGCGGCGCCCGCCGCGTACCTTTCCAGGGCTTTCGGGTGGGGGCGCGAGACCGCGGAGGGTACCGCCGGGCGCCTCGTCCAGGCTGGGATTCTGGTTCCCTGCTGGGGAGCGGCGGATCGGAGAACCAGGCTGCTCGCCGTTCCCGAATTGATCTGAGGCGACCTGCGATCAGGGTTTCCGGAGCAGCCGGGGTGAAAATCCGTTACCTGCCAGGGATATTCCCAATATAATTGAAAATAACCTGGCTGTCAGCGGTGTCTCAAAACACGAATAAATGATGGCTGACCAGAAAACCGGAAGAGGATGGGGAAAATGGAATTCCACGTCTCGCGCCGCTCGAGGGATCGCTACCAGTTCGATCAATCCCTGTTTTCATTGAATGGGAACGTCCTGTTCATGAATTTCCACGCCGCCCGGCTGTTCACCCAAAAAATCAACCAAAAACGGGACCTGGCGAATTTCCCGGAACGGGCGGTGAGGGCCGGGCAGATCAATGCCATGGGCCTGATCGACGAGATCCTGCACTATGTGGTGGACCTGTACCGCCAGCAGGCCAACCCGCAGACGTTCGCCGGAGCGCTCACCTTCCTCGAACAGGCGCTTTCCCCGGAGCAGGTAGATGCCGCCTTGCGGGTCTTCCTCGATGAGTTCCCACCGCTGGCTGTTTATCGCGGCGAGACGACCGTCCAGGAGTACCTCGACGGGACGTCGGATGGGCGGCCAAACCGGGAGGCAGCTCTGGAAGAGCTGATGATGCTGTGGCTGGCGAACAGCAACCTGGCGATGGCCCCATACGGCGAGCTTTTTGACGACACGCGCGTGGCCAATGAGACCGCCTACCGGCGGATTCTTCCCCTGCTGCAGGATTACTTTGAGACTCAGCCCCATTTTGGCCCCGAGCATCAAAACCTGATCGATATGCTGCGCAGCCCGGCGCTGGCGGTCCCCCATTCGCTCACCGGCCAGCTGGAGTACATCCGCGAGCGCTGGGCCAGCCTGCTCGGCCGGTACCTGTACCGCCTGCTCAGCAGCCTCGATCTGGTCCATGAGGAAGAGAGGCTGCGCTTCGGTGGGCCCGGACCGGCGCCGGTTCCCCGCTACCGCGGTACCGGGATGGAGGGGGAGCCGGAGCGGTTTTCGCCCGATCGCGATTGGATGCCGACCCTGGTTGTCATCGCGAAAAATACCTACGTGTGGCTGGAGCAGCTCAGCCGGAAATACCAGCGGCAGATTTACCGGCTAGACCAGATCCCCGACGAAGAGCTGGACCAGCTGAACCGTTGGGGCATCTCCGGCCTCTGGCTGATCGGCCTCTGGGAGCGCAGCCAGGCGTCGATCAACATCAAACGGCAGATGGGCGCCACGGACGCGGTTGCCTCCGCATATTCGTTGATGAACTACCAGATCGCCGCGGACCTGGGAGGCGAAGAGGCCTACCGCAACCTGCGCGACCGCGCCTGGCAGCGCGGAATCCGCCTCGCCAGCGACATGGTGCCCAACCACATGGGCATCGATTCAGACTGGATGATCCACCACCCGGACTGGTTCATCTCGCTCGATCACAGCCCTTTCCCCTCCTATTCATTCAATGGGCCAGACCTTTCCAGCGACCCCCGGGTGGGGATCTTCCTCGAAGACCATTACTATAACCGCAGCGATGCTGCCGTGGTGTTCAAGCGCCTCGACCGCTGGACGGGCAGCGAGCGTTTCGTCTATCACGGCAACGACGGTACCAGCATGCCTTGGAATGACACCGCCCAGCTCGACTACTTGAACGCCGAGGTCCGGGAAGCCGTCATCCAGACCATTCTGCACGTCGCGCGGCTGTTTCCGGTGATCCGTTTTGACGCGGCCATGACCCTGGCGAAAAAGCACTACCAGCGCCTGTGGTTCCCCGAGCCCGGCACCGGCGGGGCTATCCCCTCCCGGTCCGAGCACGGGATGACGCGCGAGCAGTTCGATGCCCGCATGCCGGTCGAGTTCTGGCGAGAGGTCGTTGACCGGGTTGCCGCCGAAGCGCCCGATACGCTCCTCCTGGCAGAGGCTTTCTGGCTGATGGAAGGATATTTCGTGCGCACGTTGGGCATGCACCGCGTGTACAACAGCGCGTTCATGAACATGCTGCGCAACGAAGAGAACGCCAACTACCGCTCGGTGATGAAAAATACCCTGGAGTTCGACCCCGAAATCCTGAAGCGGTTTGTCAACTTCATGAACAACCCCGAC
>JAJYJF010000094.1 GCA_021796375.1 Chloroflexota bacterium
ACGGCTTTTACAACCTCTACGATGGCACCTCGAAGGGCTACCTGACCGACATCGCCGCCCACGAGACGGCCCACCAGTGGTGGTACGGGCTGGTCAGCGACGACCAGGCCATGGAGCCCTGGCTGGATGAGGCGTTTGCCACCTTTAACGAGCTGGTCTTCTACGAGAACACCTATCCTGACCTGGTCAGCTGGTGGTGGAGCTACCGGGTGAACTTCTACCAGCCCAAGGGCTGGATCAACCACCCGATCTACGACTACGCCGGCTATACCGCCTACCGCAACGCGGTTTACCTGCGCGGGGCGGAGTTCCTGGACGACCTGCGCAAGCAGATGGGCGACGAGGAGTTTTTTGCGTTCATGCGCGACCTCGTCGCACACTACCAGCACGGGATAATGACGACGGCCGGGTTCTTCGACGTTCTAAAGTCCCATACCCGGCAGGATCTCCAGCCCCTCATCAGCCAGTACTTCGACCCGGCCGTGAAGTAGGACCGCGCCGCACCCGGCAGGCAAAACGCGGGGCCGGGCTGTGCGGTTCCTGGCCTCGCGGGCGCGCCTCCGCCCGGCCGGCTCTTCCCGATCTCATATTCGGCGCCCGAAGACCCTAGCCGGAGGCCGCCAGCCGCGCCCTGGCCTCCTCCAGCTGGACGGCCACCGCCTCTGGCGCGGTCCCTCCATAGGCGGCGCGCCTCGCCAGCGCCCGCTCCGGATCGAACGCCAGGAAGAGATCCGGGCCAAATGCCGGCTGGATCGCCTGCCACTCCTCCAGCGGCAGGTCGGTCAGCGCGATGCGCAGCTCTTCCGCCTTACGGACGGCTGCGCCCACCGCCTGGTGTGCCTTCCGGAAAGGAACCCCGCGCTCCACCAGGTAGTCCGCCAGGTCGGTCGCCAGGATCGTGCAGTTCAGCGCGGAGCGCATGCGCTCGGGGTGTGCCTCGAGCGTGGCGATCGCGCCGCTCATGACCGGCAGCAGCAGCGCGATCAGGTCCGCGGCGGCGAACACCTGAGCCTTATCCTCCTGCAGGTCTTTGTCGTACGCGGAGGGCAGCCCTTTCAGGGTGGCGAGCATGGCGGTCAGCCTGCCCAGCAGCTCGGCGCTCTTCCCGCGGGTCAGCTCGAGCGGATCCGGGTTTTTCTTCTGCGGCATCAGGCTCGAGCCTGTGGAATACGCGTCCGCCAGGGTGAGATAGCCGAACTCGGCGGTGGAGTACAGGATCAGGGCTTCCGCCAGCCGGCTGAGGTGGACCCCAACCAGCGCCGCCCAGAAGAGGAACTCAACCACAAAATCGCGGTCCGAGATGGCGTCCAGGCTGTTGGGGGCGGGCGCATCGAAGCCCAGGTCGGCGGCCAGGCTGAAGCGGTCGATCGGGAAGCCCGTCCCGGCCAAAGCGCCGCTCCCGAGCGGCATCTGGCATAGCCGCTTTTCCAGGTCAGCCAGGCGCTCGCGGTCGCGCTCCAGGCTCCAGAAGTGGGAGAGCCACCAGTGGGAGAGCAGCAGCGGCTGGGCCTGCTGGTAGTGGGTGTAACCGGGCAGTATGACGCCCAGGTCGCGGTCAGCGCGGTCCACGAGGGTCTCCTGAAGCTCGGCCAGCAAGAAGTGCATGCGCGGCAGGATGCCGCTCATCCACAGGCGAAAATCGGTCGCCACCTGGTCGTTGCGGCTGCGCCCGGTATGGAGCTTGCCCGCCAGGGGACCGATCAGCTCGCCCAGCCGCCGCTCGACGGCCGTATGGATATCTTCGTCGCCCGGCTGGAAGACAAAATCCCCCATCTGGAGCTCCTCCAGCACCTCCTGCAGCCCGTCGACGAGCAGGCTGGCTTCGAACCAAGACACGACGCCCGCGCGGGCCAGCGCGCGCGCCCAGGCCTGGCTGCCCGCCACGTCCACCGCAGCCAGGCGCTGGTCGACCGGCAGCGAATCGTTCAGCCGCGCCGCCAGCGGATCCAGAGAACCGCTGAATCTTCCCTCCCAGAGCTTCATGGACACCTCCGTGAACAAACCATGCCGTGATTCGCGGGCGGAGAACCGGGTTTCGACCCGGTCGTTGGAGCCTGGCCTCCGCCGCGAATCACATTCCAGACGGGTTCTCCTAGTCGCGCTGGATCTCGTCCAGCGGCAGCGGCGGGACGTCGCTCGCCTGGGCTTCCATCATCGCTCTCACCTTGGACGGCAGGGCAAACAGGCGGATAAACCCGGCCGCGTCGGTGTGATCGTAGACGGCGGAATGCCCGAAGGTAGCGAACTCTTCCCGGTACAGGCTGTAAGGGCTGGTGCGCCCGGTGATGATCAGGTTGCCCTTATACAGCTTGAGGATCACCGTCCCCGAAACGACCTTCTGGGTTTCGGAGAAGAAGGCGTCCAGCGATTCGCGCAGGGGGGAGAACCACTGGCCGAAGTAGACCAGCTCGGCGTAGCGCTGGGCCACGGTGTCTTTGTAGTGCAGGGTGTCGCGGTCCAGGGTGATCGATTCCAGCTCCTGGTGGGCTGTCATCAGGATGGTTCCGCCGGGGGTTTCGTAAATGCCGCGCGATTTCATCCCCACCAGGCGGTTCTCGACCAGGTCTACGCGGCCGATCCCGTGCTTGCCGCCCAGCTCGTTCAGGACAGCGATCAGCGCGGCCGGGGAGTACGGCTTCCCGTTCAGCGCGACCGGGTTTCCAGATTCGAAGGTGATCGCGACCTCCTCGGGGGTGTCCGGCGCATTTTCGGGGGATACGCTCAGGACGTAGACATCTTCACTGGGCGGCTTGGAAGCATCCTCGAGCGGGCCCCCTTCGTGCGAGATGTGCCACAGGTTGCGGTCGCGGCTGTACAGCTTGGGGTTGGTCGCTCCGGGCGGATAGGGCAGGTTGTGGTCCTTCAGGTATTTGAGAGCATCCTCCCTGGAGCGGATATCCCACTCGCGCCAGGGGGCGATGACCTTCAGGCGCGGGTCCAGCGCGGTAAAAGCCAGCTCAAAGCGCACCTGGTCATTGCCCTTCCCGGTGCAGCCGTGGGCGACCGCGTCGGCGCCCTCGGCCTCGGCGACCATCACCTGGTGCTTGGCGATCAGCGGCCGGGCGATCGAGGTGCCCAGCAGGTACTTGCGCTCGTAGACCGCGCCCGAGCGCAGCAGGGCAAAGATGTATTCGCCGGCCAGCTCCTCTTTCAGGTCCTGCACGATGAGCTTGCTCGCCCCGGACTGCTTCGCCCGCGCTTCCAACCCATCCAGCTCCTCGCCCTGGCCGACATCGGCGCAGAAGCAGACCACCTCACAGTTGTAGTTCTCACGCAGCCAGGGGACGATCACCGAGGTGTCCAGTCCTCCCGAATATGCCAGGACTGCCTTTTTGACTTGTTGTTTTGCCATGCTCGATCTCCTTATGAAGTAGCGGAAAATAAAAGAGCCCTCCGGGGAGGAGGGCTCTGATTGACCTGACCAGGAACGTCTAGGATATCCCTGTACGGCAAGCGCCCAAGACCCGGTGATTCGGGGTCTGGCAGGTTCGTCGTGCTCGCAGGGAAAATGATAGGGTACCCATGATCTTGTGAGCTTGATTTTACCTTTCCCCGGCGATTTGTCAAGATTCAGCGGGGCAAAAAGCGAAATTGGGAAAGGTCAGGCCGCAGCCCGCCGGCGCTCCCGCTGGGAAACGCGGTGAGGCGTGCCGCCCGGCGATTCGCCCGGCCGGGAGCACCGGCCGCAGGGCCTGCCGCGGTCTTCCGCGGCGGTCTCACCCCGCTCGGAATCCGCAGAAAGATCCGAAATATTCGGATAATGATAATGATATATATGGGCTTATAGGGCATTGACAAAATAATCTGGCGCGCTATAATGATTTTGAGAGAGTTCCAAAGAATTGGATGCTCCTCACCGGAGTGAGTTCGATGCTGTTCAAGAAGATAACCTGTAGAGGTATGAGGATACCTCCGGCTATCTGAATGACAACGGCAATCAGGGCACACTTGGACCGTAACCGGTAAATTGTCGGAAACTGGTGGATCCTTATCAAGGGAAAACCAGAGGGGTAGCCTACCAGAGGCTCCAACAGATAACCGGTTTCAGCAGGTCCTGGTAGTACAAGCGGGTTCCGATAGAGCAGGTAGATCGGATGCCCAGACTGCCGAAAAAACGGTGAGGGAAGCCGATGGTTAGTTGGAACTCTCTCTTTTTATTTCTTCATCGCGTCCGGTGACAGCGTGCCGATAAACGGCAAATTGCGGTAGCGCTCCTTGAAATCCAGCCCGTACCCGACGACGAAATTCTCCCGCAGGTCGAAGCCCAGGTAGCGCACCGGCAGGTCGATCAGCCGGTGGGCCGGCTTATTAAAGAGCGCGCAGACTTCCAGGCTGGCGGGCGCGCGCATGCGCAGGTTCCCCAGCAGGTAGTTCAGGGTCAGCCCGGTATCGATCATGTCCTCCACGAAGAGCACGTGCCGGCCTTCGATCGGGAGCTCCAGGTCTTTAACCAGGCGGACGGTGCCGTGCTGGCGGGTTTCGGGGGTGTAGCCCGAGACCGCCATGAAGTCTACCTCGACCGGGATGCTGACCGCGCGCAGCAGGTCGGTCATGAAAAAGATCACCCCCTTGAGCACCCCGACCAGCAGCGGGTTCCTCCCCGCGTAATCCGCGGAGATCACTTCCCCCAGCTCGCGCACGCGGCTCTGGATCGCCTCTGCGGTCACGATCACCTGCTGGATATCCCTCGGGCTCCCGTACGGCATGCCGCTACTCCTCGCTGTCGAACACCTGGGCCGCGCTGCCCTCCAGGCGCTCCGCCTCGGTATACAGCCCAAACTTGACCAGCAGCCCGTGGATGTCGCGCCGCTTGAACAGCTTGATGTGCACGTCCGGGTAGAGCTCGTTCATCTTGCGCAGCTTGTGGTTTTTGAGCGTGTTCAGGCGCGGCCGGCGGGTGGTGACCTCGATATACAGCTGCTGCTGGGGCAGGTAAAAATCGGGGGTGAAAGCCTCGGTCACCTCCCCGCGGCTGTCCCAGGCCAGCGGAAATGTTTTCGGCTCGTACTGCCATTCCACCCCATAATACGTGAGCACCCGCGCAAAAAACTCTTCTGCGGGGTGAGAGAATTCGGGGCTTTTTGTCTTGCCTTCAGTCACAATCGGTTTCGATGCGCGCAGGGTTGTCTCCGACCGGTATGCTGGAAAAACGTTCATCAAAAGCGCGGCAAACCAGGTCCGCGACGGACCGCGAGGTGAGGCGGGCGGTATTGATCACCAGGTCGTACAGCTCGGGGTCATCCCAGCGGACCCCGTAATACTCTCGCAGGTATTTGCGCCGGTTGCGGTCGCTGGCCTTGACCTGCGCCAGGGCGGCTTCCAGCGAGACGGCGCGGCCGGCGGCTACCCGCGCAGCCCGGACCGCTTCTGGGGCGATCACCCGCACGTGGAACACGTCCTCGCGCCCGCGCAGGATAACCTGGCCGGCCCGGCCGACGATCACGATCTTGCCCGCCCCGGCGAGCTCAACCATCACCTGAGCCGTCGCCTGCAGGTAGGCATCCACCGCCTGGCGATCGGGCCGCAAGCCGAAGATGTCCAGCTCGTCGATCACCGCCAGGGCAACCTCGGGCGCCCCGGCGCGGATCGCCGCCTGGTTGATGGCTTCGCGCCAGACCAGGCTGTAGCCCAGCCGGGCAGCCGCTTCGCGCCCCACCTGGCACCCCAGGCTCCCCAGCTGCCGGGAGATGGTAATTGCGGTCATAGGTTTAGTTTACCCGAATTTTTGGATTTAATATGCTCCGCTCCCAGCCAGGATGATCAATGAATCGGCTGGGAGCGGGAGTCCTCGGGCTTTGTGGTCGCGGGCCTGGGATCGGGATCCGGATTATTGGGTCAAATCTACCTTTGCCGGCATCTGGACCTTTAAATTATCACCCGGGACGTACTGCAGGCCAATCGTAGCGTTGCCCGTCAGGTTCTCGGTGTAGCCGATGATCTGCCCCTGGTAAAAGTTCCCACCATTCCCGTTCATAATGATATGGCAGGTCGGAGCGTAAATCGTCCCGTTAATATAGGAGGTTTGAGAGCCGGCGAAAGACAGCGGGCCCGCGTCCAGCTGGGTGAAGTTTCCCGGATCCACGTACATGAGCAGCCCCTGGTACGTCGACGCGTACGGCGAATCGGCCCCAACTCCCTTCAGCTGGATGGTGGGGGTGCCGGTAACGTTCAGGCTGCAGGGGTTCGACCCGGTCAGGACGATCAGCACGCCCTGGTGATCGTTCGGGTCATTGTAAACATGCTGGTTATTGTTAATGTTCGTCCCGCCGAGGTTGTTGATCGTGATGCAGTAGAGGCCCGGATCGAAATAAACATTCCCGCTCGGGAAACCGCTCAGCTTGCCCGGGCTGTATTCGTCATAGGTAATGCCGTTGACCGTTTTATTATTGGCCTTCTTCGTCGAGTTGGGCGCGCTGCTGCAGTCCGGCATGGCCGGCATGTACGTCGGCGGATACTGCATGGAAGCGCTCGGCGCAGGGGAGTTTATCGGTCCGGGAACGACGTATAACGTGATATTGCTCGATATCCCCCCCACCACGGTCAGGGATGGTGTGTACAGCAGGTTCCCGCCGCTGTTGCCGAACAGCGCGCACGAGGGGTCGTTCGAGTTGACGAACATCCCGCCGCCCACCAGGTTGACGATCAGGTTGCCGCCCAGCTGCGTCCCCTTGCACCCGCTCGGCGCCAGCGACACCAGACCACTGCCGTTAAACGGGGATTTTTTCGGGGGAGGGATCACATGCGCCACCGCCTCGACCGTATTATAGACCGGGCCGTTGTACACGAAGTGCATGAAGGAGGTATTGACCGAAGAGGTGATGGTTACCTGGATGTAATGGCTGAGATTGGTATCCCCGGCGACGAAATTGACGCTGCCCGACGCAGGCGGGTAGCTGACGACGACGGTTTTTCCGTCCAGCGTGCCGTAATGGTTGTCGTGCGCGCGGCTGTTCGCCGCCGTTTGAATCCGGGAGGAAAGCGTGCTCGTATCCCAGGGGTTCCTTGCCATCTCGTAGGCGCCGGCGAGGGCAGCCTGGTCGGCGGCGTTTTGGGCGCTTCGGCGGTCGAAAAGGATCATCCCCCCGTCCAGCGCCAGGGCAACAAAGGCGAGCATCCCGACCATCCCCAGCATGAACAACAGCAGGGTCTGACCATTTTCACTTCTGGCCGTTCGCATGCGCATTTTCTCATCACCTCATGGAAACCCAACCGCAAATGCTGCCGGGTTAAGGGCAGGTAATACCCTGGGTTTGCAGGTACCGGATGGTCGCCTTCGACTGCAGGATCGTGGCGGTGACCGTGGAGTTCAGCGGGACCGTCTGGCGGCCGATCACGGCGCCAATCAGCGGCATGGTCAGGTTGTAGTTGTAGCTGACCGCAACGCTGATCTTCTGCCCCTGGCACGAATTCGTGTTGGTCGTCACGCAGTCGACCCCGTTGCAGGTGACGCTGATCGCGGTGATCTGCGAGGCGTCGATCGGAAAGCTGGCCGACGATTGGATGCGGCTGGTGATCCCGGTCAGGTCGGTGGGCTGGTAGGCGCCGTAGATGGCGCCTTCCTGGGCTGTGTCGCGCAGGGAGACGAAGGTGTAGAAGATGCCGCCCAGGTCAACCACTGCGCCGATGAGGAGCAGCAGGAAGGTGAACCCCATCCCCAGCTCGACCAGGCTCTGTCCTTTTTCTTTTCGAGAGGATGTCTTATTCATCGTTATACCTACTGTCCGAAGCTGCAATCCGCGCTTCCCATCTCAAACCGGAGGATGACATTGCTTTTCAACTGCTTCGAAAACGTCAGGGTGACCGCGAGCGGGGAGG
>JAJYJF010000095.1 GCA_021796375.1 Chloroflexota bacterium
CTTTGAACACCGGAGCAGTTGTTTTCTTAGGCATGCTCCGATTGAATCACATTCCCAATAAATCTGAAAGGGGCTGCCTCGACTTTTGAGACAGCCCCCGCCCTTTTTATTTAATTTGAATTCGGCCTCCCGGCCGGGCTGAAGCCCCGATCCCGCCCCGCGGGGCGCGCACCGGATGCCGTCCCTCAGGCGGGCGCGCGCGAGCATCCCGAAGGTCCGGGCGGCAGTCAGGCTAGCCGGCCAGCGCCGCCTGGATTTCCTGAACCACGCTCCCATCCGGCTCGCTTTTCAACGCCCCTGACAGCGCCTGCCGGGCGCGGGCGCTGCCGATTCTCCCCAGCGCCCAGGCAGCGTGGCCGCGCACCAGCGGCTCGGGCTCCTCAAAAACTACCCGGGCCAGGTCCGGAACCAGCTCCGGCCCGGCAAGGTTGCCCATCGCGACGGCCACATTGCGCAGGTACCCGCGCCGGCGCGGGCGCTGGATCGGGGAGCCTTTAAATTTCTGGTTGAACGCCCCCGCATCCAGGTGGAGATCTTCCGTCAGGAGCGGGTCGGGCACGCTCTCGCGGGGAGCGAGCGCCGGGTCCGCCGCGCCGCGCGCGAAGCGTACGTTCCACGGGCAGGCGGTCTGGCAGATATCGCAGCCGAACACCCAGCTGCCCATCTGCGGCCGCAGCTCCGGCGGGATGGCGCCCTTATTTTCGATCGTCAGGTAGGAGATGCACCGGCCGGCGTCGATCGTCCGGTCGGGCAGGATGCACCCGGTGGGGCAGGCAGCGATGCAGCGCGCGCAGGACCCGCAGAAGTCGCTTTCGATGGGCGCATCCGGAGCCGCCTCCACGTCGAGCAGCAGCTCCGCCAGCAAGAAGTAGGAGCCCATCCGGGGGTGGATCAGGCAGGTGTTCTTTCCGATCCAGCCCAGCCCGGCTCGCTGGGCAAAGTCGCGCTCGAGCAGCGGCCCGGTGTCGGTGTAGCCGCGCCCGGCCACCGTCCGGCCGAGGTAGCCTTCTAATGCCAATACCAGCTCCGCCAGGCGCGCGGGGATGATCTCGTGGTAATCTGCGCCCCACGCGTAGGCAGCCACCCGCCCCCTGCCCGGACGCGGCTCGGCCGGATCGGGGACGGGGTAGGGCATCCCCAGGCTGACCACCGCGCGCGCCGCGGGAAGGATGCGCCGTGGATCGGCCCGCCGGTCCAGCGAGCGAGCGCTCTCCAGGTAGCCCATCCCGGCGTGGCGGCCGGCGCGCAGCCAGCGCGGGAACCCATCGAAGTGCGCTGGCGCCTGCGGGAGGCTGACGCCAGCGAGCGAAAAGCCGAGGCGCAGCGCCTCGGCTTTGATGAACTGGTTGAGCGATTCCGCGCCGGCCATTCAGACTCTGGAACCGTTGCCCGGCTGCTTATGGGGTTGGGATTGGGATCGGCGTAGCACTCGGGGATGCCGTTGAGGTTGCGGTGGCCGGCACCGGCGTATTCGTGGCGGTCGGGGCGGTATTGACGCCGATCTGGATGGTGACCGGGTAGAAGTTTACCCCATCCGCGTTGGTCAGCACCCAGTTCCCCAGGTATTTGCCGGGGGTTGAAGGCGCTTTGAGCTGCACGGTAAGCTCAACCGTATCGTTGGGGACCACCTGCTTCGGGAAAGCCGCAGTCGCCACACCGCCCATCTGGTCCCCGGCATAGAACCGCAGCAGGTAGCCGGTAGACCAGGTGGTGGTGCCGGTGTTTTTCACCTTCCAGGTCATGGCAAACGAATCCCCGGGGTTGAAAGAAGTCCCATCGGCGGGGCTCTGGCTCAACCATTGAGCCCGGTCCGGCGAGAGGATCTGGGTAGCGGTCATGACCGCAGCCGCGGTGGGCTGGCTGGAAGGCACGGACGCCGCGGTCGGCGCCACGGAAGCCACCTGGGTGGGTTCTGACGTGCCGGTCGGAGCTGCCGTGGGGGTCGCTGAAGGGGTCTGGGCCGCGGCGCTGGTCAGCGCAGCCTGGACGGTGCCGGCTGCCTGAGTGTACACCGCGTTTGCGTCAATGGTCGGGGTGGCCTTGCCGGAACACCCGGCGAGCCCCATCAAGCCCAGCGCCAGTCCGAGCGCCAGGAATTTTGCGTAGCGAGACATGATCGTTCCTCCAAGAGATTTTCTTTTATGGTATCGGCAATTGCGCCGAAGTGTAATTTTCAAACCGGCAGGGCAAATTGTCAAGGCCTTGCGGTCCGGGGAGTGCATACCAAATTGCGGGCAATTCACCCCACCCCCGGCGCCCGTACAAACCCCAATTTCCGGGGCAGGGGCGATGGGAATGGCCAATCGCCTGGGATGCACCCCGGTCCGGTCATTCGATCCTCGGGTGCAGCCAGAATGCCTGCTGGCCGTTCGAAGCAGTATTGGCCGTAACGCTGAGGATAAACTCCACGGAATGCCCGGCCAGGCTGGAGAGGTCGATATCCAGGTGGTTCATGCTGCCGTCCAGCTTCTCGTTCCACTCCCCCAGCGTCTGGATCGAACCGTGGTCGGAGATAAACTTCAGCGCAAATTTCACGTTGCAGTTCGCCGCCCCGTAAAAGCATCCGATGACCGCGCGGAAGTGATTCCCGCTGGCGACCACCACCGCTGGAAAGCGCCCCGAGATCTGGCCGTTCAGCCCCACCTGCGGGTTCGTCCACAGGGCGGGCTCGTTGTCGATGGAGCCGTCCTCGAGCTTGGGGGCGTCCACGCGAAGGATAAACCCGGCCGTATCGCCAGCCTTTCCCGGGCACGGCAGCGTGCCGGCGTCGCTGGTCCAATCGGCAAGGCAGTAGCTGTCGATCATCGCGGTGGCCGGAGCGGTCACCTTGATCTCAACCCAAAAATTCTGGTCGGCGGCTGGCCCGAGCCCGAAGATCGCCCCAGAAGGGTTGCGCAGCTTGAAATTCCCCCGGAAGGTACCCTCCGTAGCGGGCGCCCGCAGGGCGAGGCTGATCTGCACGGACTGCCCGGGAGCGACCGTACCGGTCGTCACCGGGGCGGAGGCCGGCCCCCCCAGCGCGTCGCCGCTGATGAAGACAATCGAGTAGCTCGAATTCCAGGTGCAGGAACCGATGTTCTTCAAAGTCCAGGTTTTGGTAAAGGACTGGCCGGGGGTCATGACCGTCCCATCCGGGATGGTCTCGCCGTCGAACTTCGCCTGGTCGCAGGGGACCGCGGTCTGAGAGGGTGCGGGCGTGCTTCCCGGCGTTGAAGCCGCCGGGGTGGGGCTGGCTGGGCTCGCGGTCGCGGTGGGTGCGGCCGGGGTCTCCGATGGAGCGGCCTGGGGAGATGTGGTGATCGCCGAGACCGGGGCGGGCACCGTCCCTCCGGCCAGCTCTGTCCCGAGGGCTTCTACCGTAAGCGCTGCGGCGGTATTCTTTTCAAGCGGTCTGTTGGTCCCCGCTGCTCCCGGGCGAGGCAGGTTGCACGCCCCAGCCAGGATCGATACCAGCAGCACCAGGCAAGCAGTTGCCAGGCGTTTTCGCATGGGATTCCTCCTGGGTCAAAATCACTTCAGGTGTCGAAATGATTATAAACGATAGACGCGCTGGCGCGCTCCTGGGTTCCATTCTCCAGGTTCTGGTAAAAACATCCTGCCACCAGGAGCCCTTCATCGATCTCCAGGGCCCGCGGGGTGAAAAGTATGGGGTAAACCCTATATTGAATAAATAGACTAATTTGAGTATATTAACTGTATATTGGCCGGCAGATCATCGTTGGGGGGAAATCAATTTGCCTGTGATCCACCGAAACCTTTCTTGTGTGCCAGATAGTTTGACAAACCCGCTCTAGCCAGCGGGCAAATACCCGAATCCAGGCAGCGGCTGAAGAGGACCCGCCCTGGAATTTTAGCCATATACGCGTCGGTATCAGGAGGGAAAGCATGTCTAAACGTTTATTTGCAGTGCTGGGGGTCAGCCTTCTCGTGCTGGCATTTATCATCCCGGTGGGGGCCAGCAGCGCGCAGGCCCCGATCGGCCCATCGGTGGCCAATTCATCCCGCTTCCGCGTGGTGATCGCCGGGGGCCTGCCTACCCAGGCGGATGTATGGGTCGACGGCGCAGTCTCGACCATCTCGGGGTTGATGGCGGCGAAGTCTTACGACGCATCCGGGTATGTCAACTCTACCGGCGGACCGCATACCATCCAGCTGTATGAAACCGGGACCATGACCCCGATGCCGGGCGTCCCGACCTATTCGGTCACCCTGACCGCGAATCTGGATTACAGCCTGGTGCTGCTCTCCGACAACCTGACCTGGATGCAGGTGCAGGATCTGAACCCGGTGCCGGCGCCGAATACCGCCAACGCGCGGGTCTTTAATTTATCGGCCAACCCCAGCACCTCGACTGTTTCCGTGTTGATGGACGGTCTCCCGGTGACCCAATGGGCGAACATCGCCTATCTGAGCACGAGCAGCTACGCCAGCATTGACACGACCGTCATTAACCATACCCTGAGCATGCTCGGAGCAGTCAACAAGGTCTATTTCTTCCAGGACGCGCACGTCTATACGATCTTCATTTTTTGGGCGCCAAATACGAAGGGGGTCTTCTCCCCGGTAATTCTGCCGCAGACGGACAGCAACCTCGCTCCGCACACGCTCACCCCGACCGGAAGCGTCCTTCCACCAACCAGCACCCCGAGCACACCGGTCCCCACCGAGACTGTCGTCGGCCCGCCAAACGGCCCAATGATCTATCTACCCATCATTACCAGGTGAGGTTCAGCGAATAAAATAGAAAGGCCACCGGCTCACGGAGATAAACCAGAGAAACGAAGGCCGCCGAAGACGATCTTCGGCGGCCGATTGAGGCTGCGCTGGATGCCCGGCTCGGGCCGCTACTGCTTCTCGTACGGGGTATTCTCTGCCGCGGGCGGGATGGCGCGCCCGACGACCCCGGTCAGGACGATGATGGTCAAGACGTATGGGAGCATCTGCGGGATCTGGGAGGGGATGTCCGGCCGGTAGATGGCCAGGATCGAGGTGACGCTGCTGCCCAGGCCAAAGATCAACGCGCCCGCCAGAGCTCCGAGCGGGTTCCACTTCCCGAAGATCATCGCCGCCAGGCCGATGAAACCCAGGCCGTTGGTCATGTTCGGGCTGAACGTATCCACCGCCTCGAGGGTGAACCACACGCCGCCCAGGCCAGCGACCACGCTGGCCAGAACCACGCTGATATAGCGCGTCTTGTTCACATTCACCCCCAGCGTATCCGCCGCGCGCGGGTGCTCGCCAACGGACCGCACGCGCAGGCCCCAGGGGGTATAAAACAGCATATAGAAGACAAAGAAAACCAGCACCAGCATCGTGTATGTGAGCGGCTTCTGGTCGAAGAGGATCGGGCCGATCACCGGGATCTGGCTCAGGCCGGGGATGGCGACGACCGGGAAAGTCCCCGGGCCGGGCGGCACGTCGGAGGCCAGGAACTGGCGGTAGAAATACCCGGTGACGCCGGCCGACAGGATGTTGATGACCGTCCCGCCGATAATCTGGTCGACTTTATACTTGATCGAAACCACCGCCAGCAGCAGCCCCAGCAGGACTGTGGCCAGAACCCCGCATAGCAGAGCCATCCAGCGGCTGATGTTTCCCGCGGCGGTCGGGTCCATGATGTGCTGCAGCGCCTGGAAGGCGTACACGTTCACGGCATAGCCGACCATCGAAGCCATCAGCATCTGGCCTTCAATCCCGATGTTCACGATCCCGGACCGCTCGCAGAGCAACCCGGTCATCGCCGCGAAGGCGATGGGCGTCGCGTAGACCAGGGACTGCGATAGAATCCCGACGACGCAACCCCCGGCGCATTTCCCGTAGATGATCAGGTTGAACAAATAGTAAGCCACCACGAGCGCGAAAGCCACGAAGAGGATATTGATCCACCAGGAGCCGCGGATGGCAAAGCGTTTTTCTTGCTTCGTGCTGGTAAAAGTGCTCATGGCCTATCCTTTAAGCCGCGGTTCAAGCGTTTCGCTCTCTTCGTCGCGGCGGCGGAGGCGGAAACGATAGATCGAGCGGATAATCGCCGGGGCAGCGACGAACAGGAGCGCCATCGCCTGGATCATCGAGATGACGTATTTTGAGACCCCCGAGCTCAGCTCCATCATGTCCGCCCCATTGCGCATCGCCCCGAACAGGAAGGCCGCCGCCAGGATCCCAAACGGGTCGTTCTTGGCGATCAGCGCGATCGCGATCGCGTCGAAGCCGTAACCAGTCGAGAACAGCACCGGCATGCAGTGGCAGGCGGTTACGCCCAGCACCTCGACCGTCCCGGCGATGCCGGCCAGCGACCCGGAGATCGCCATGGCTACCACCATGTTCCGGGTGATATTCACCCCCGCGTAGCGCGCGGCGTTGGCATTCGCGCCCACGCTGCGCAGCTCGAACCCGATGGTCGTCTTCCACAGCAGCCACCAGACCAGCACCGAAGCGCTCACCGCCAGGACCAATCCGATATGCAGGCGGTCGTACGGATCTTGAAATGGCCATGCGACCCGGGTAAACGGGGGAAAGAGGAAGAAGAAGAGGGCGCCCACCGCCAGGGCAAAGCCGAGGCTGGCAAACCTTCTCTGCCCGGGTTTTTGGAAGCGGTTTTTTAGATTCGTGCGCCCGATGATCCACCGCCCGATGAAGAAGAAGACGATCGCCATATACAGGGCGACCCCCAAGGCATTGAGCGGATCTTTCAGCCGCGCCGGGATGCTGGAGAGCGACCAGATCCAGGCAGCCTGAGCCGCCGCGGGTGTCTGCACCGCCGAGCTGACCTTATCCTTGAGCGGCCCGCTGATGACCAGCTCCACCGTGCGGTAAGCAATATAGTTCATCATGATGGTGGTGATCACCTCGTGGGCCCCGGTTTTGGCTTTCAGCAGCCCCGGAATGCCGGCCCAGATCGCCCCGGTCAGCCCGCCGGCCAGGATCGACAGCGGCATCAGGATGATGGCCGGCAGCGAGGTTGACTGGCCGAATGCCTGGCCTACAAACGCGCCAGCCAGCGAGCCCAGGTAGAACTGGCCTTCAACGCCGATGTTGAACATCCCGGACTTGAAGCCCACCGCGACTGCCAGCCCCAGGAAGATATACGGAATGGTCGCAACCAGCGACTCGGAAAGGGCGCGCTCCTTGAGGAACGCCCCGCGCACCATCCCCACATAAGCTTGCTGGACGGATAGCAGGCTGCCGCTGGTGATCCAGATGACGATCCCGCCGAAGATAAAAGCGGTGATGACTGCCAGCACCGGGATCCCAATCAGATCCACCAGGTGCTGCAGGCGGTTCGAGCGGTTCGCAGGATTGGGCAGGGCCGGGCTCGGATTAGACATGATTGCCCTCCTTCACAACCCCTGCCATCAGAAGCCCGAGATGCTCGCGCGTCGCGGTTTTCGCATCCAGGGTATCCAGAATTTTGCCTTTGTACATGACCGCAATCCGGTCGGATAAACTCATAATTTCGTCCAGTTCAGCGCTGATCAGCAGCACCGCGGCCCCGTGATCCCGGGCTTCGACGATCCGGCGGTGGATAAATTCGATCGAGCCGACGTCCAGCCCGCGGGTTGGCTGGCTGGCGATCAGGAGCTTCACCGGCCGGGAAAGCTCGCGGGCAACGATCACCTTCTGCTGGTTCCCACCCGAGAGGGAGCCGGCTTTGGTCTCAATCGAAGGGGTGCGGATGTCAAAGGTATGAACCAGCTGCCTGGCGTGCTCCTCGATGGCGAGGTATTCCATTTCGATTCCGCGGGCAAACGGCCGGTGGTAGTACGTGTTCAGGATCAGGTTGTCGCGGATCGG
>JAJYJF010000096.1 GCA_021796375.1 Chloroflexota bacterium
TGCTCGAATGGGCGCGCTGGAACCGCACGATGCTGGCGGAGCACATCATCTACGCCACCGGAACCACGGGGCGCTTGCTGGAAGAAGAGCTCGGCTTTCCGGTCATCCGATTGCGGAGCGGGCCGCTCGGCGGCGATCAACAGATCGGCGCCAAAATCGCGGAAGGCAGCATCGACTTCCTGGTTTTCTTCTGGGATCCGCTCGAGCAGCAGTCGCACGACCCGGACGTGAAAGCCCTGCTGCGCATCGCCGTCGTGTGGAACATCCCGGTCGCCTGCGACCGCGCCACCGCCGATTTTATGATTTCTTCTCCCTTGATGGAAAGCGAATACCGCCGGCAGATGCCCGATTATAATGCTTACATCGAAAGGGTTATCTCGCTGGAGGAGCACGGCCAGGCGGGATGATGGGGACCGAAAGGCAGCAATTTTGTCATCAGTTAGCGAAATCTATTGACAAATACGCTCCAGCCGCTATAATCTAACCATCATGAACGGACCGGTTTTCCTGCTCAACGGCGACAAGCGACGAAATCTTCCTCTGCACCTCACCTTCCCCCGGGATAGTGGGCCCACCGCCGTTTGAGAGTTTAGGTCTCCCCCTCTTATTTCAGCGCTTGAAGCCTCTCCTCCCGGAGAGGCTTTTTTTATCCACCTACAAGGAGAATTAACGATGGCAGCCAACCAAAATGCAGTTTGCCCCGAATGCGAAGCCGAAGTCTCGCTGGACGGGATGGTCCTTAATGAAATCGTGGTTTGCCCCGACTGCGGAGCGGATCTGGAGGTGATCAGCCTCACCCCTCCCTCCCTTAAAGTAGCCCCGATGGAAGAAGAGGATTGGGGCGAGTAGCCCGGAGGGAAAGGTCGAGATGAAAACCAGAGTCGGTGTACTGCTGTCGCGGGTGCGGGTGGAAGAAAAGTGGATTCTGGAGGCGCTGGAAAAACGCGGGGTGGATTACGATCGCATCGACGACCGGATGGTTTCGTTCGATTTTGACAACCCGGGCGCGTGGTCCAGCTTCAGTGTGGTGCTGGAGCGCAGCCTGTCTTACTCACGCGGGCTGTATGCAACGCAGGTGCTGAACGCCTGGGGCATCCCGACCGTCAACATGTCTCATGTGGCGGCGGTATGCGGCGATAAGCTGGCGACCACGGCTGCCCTGGCTCGCAGCGGGCTGCCGCAGCCCCGGACGCGGGTGGCATTCACCTCCGAGGCGGCCATCCAGGCGATCGAAGAGCTGGGCTACCCGGTGGTGCTCAAACCGCTGGTCGGTTCGTGGGGGCGGCTGCTCTCCAAGATTAACGACCGCGATGCCGCCGAGGCCGTTCTCGAGCACAAAGAAACGCTCGGCTCTTTCCAGCATTCCATCTTTTATATCCAGGAGTACATTCGGAAGCCCGGACGGGACATCCGCGCGATGGTGGTCGGCGGCGAGACGGTCTGCGCCATGTACCGCTCCTCCTCGCACTGGATCACCAATACCGCCCGCGGCGGGCAGGGTGAAGCCTGCCCGGTCACCCCCGAGCTGGATGAGATTTGCCGGGCGGCGGCTGCGGCGGTCGGCGGCGGGGTGTTGGCGATCGACATCCTCGAAGACCCTCACCGCGGCTTCCTCGTCAATGAGGTCAACCACACGATGGAATTTCACGGGCTGGCGCCCGTGACGCACGTGGACGTGGCCCAGCTGATCGTGGATTACACGCTCGCGGTCGGCGGCGGCAAGCTCGAACTGCGCCTCCCGGCCCAGCCCCCGGCGCTTTCGGAAGTTTTGAAGTAATGCTGTGGGCGGGTTTCTTAAGAACCCATCCCCCCGCTTTGCGCGCCTCACTTGCACCCGCGGTGCAGTGCAGGTGCTGGCGGCAGTCAGTTTCTCCCCACTCCCGAATGTGGGAGACGCGGAGCGCTCCGAGCGGAGAGAAGCGCGGACCGGGTGAGGGGTAGTAGAACTTGCCCGTGGGGATCAGTAACAGTTTACGCGGGATGCTTTCGGCCTTGATTTAAAGGATGCAGGGTACCTGCTCCTAATACTGTTTTTCGGAGATGCGGCACTCATGGTAGAAATCTTAGACAGCACCTTGCGAGAAGGTGAGCAAACTCCGTACGTCAATTTTTTACTGGATGAAAAAATAGAGATCGCCCGCCTGCTGGACGCCGTCGGGGTGGAGATGATCGAAGCCGGGGACCCGAGCGTCTCCCCCAACATCCGCGTCGCGATCCAAAAAATTGCCTCGCTCAACCTGAACGCCGAGATCGTCGCCCATTCGATGGCGACCCGGCACGGGATCGATTATGCGAAGGAATGCGGCGCCGACCGCGTGGCGATCTTCTACGCCACCTCGGCGATCCACCTGGAATCCAAGTTAAAAAAATCGAAAGAAGAGGCCCTGCAAATCATCACCGAGGCGATTCGCTACGCCGTCAGCCTGGGCTTCAAGGTACGCTACACTCCCGAAGACGCCTCGCGGACCGATTTCGAGTTCCTCGTCCAGGTCTGCAACGCCGCCATCCAGGCCGGCGCAGACCGGATCAGCTTCGCCGATACGGTGGGCATCTTCCAGCCCCACCAGATGTTCAAGCAGATCCGGCGCCTGCGCGAGCAGTTGCTGCCCTGCAAGATCGACCTGCACTGCCATAACGACTACGGGTTAGCGCTGGCCAACGCTATGGCCGGCATCCGCGCCGGCGCGGACTGCATCCACACCACCGTCAACGGCATGGGGGAGAGGACCGGCATCCCCGACCTCTCCGAGACGGTGATGGCCTATCACAACCTGGAAGGGGTGAACAAGTACGACCTGCGCGGCCTGACCGAAATATCGGGCTACCTCGAAAAAACCTCCGGATTCTTCCTGGCCCCCAACAAACCGGTTACCGGGCAAAACGCCTTCACGCACAAATCCGGCGTACATACCAATGGGGTGCTCAAAGACCCGCGCACCTATGAAAGCTTTGATCCGGGCCTGATCGGGCGCGAGCGCAAGATCGTGATCGATAAGTACACCGGGAAGAGAGCCGTCGCCTCCCGCCTGGACGAGTACGGCATCCAGCTGAACCCCACGGAGCTGGAACGGATCGTGGAGGAGATCAAAAACGTCGGCGACCACCGCAAGCTGCTCTTTGACGCGGATATCATCGAGATCGCCGAGAAGGTCCTCGGGCGGCGGATCGACGTCATCCCGCACGAAATCAACGCCCTGCTGATGATCTCGGTTGAATCCCACGTCTACACCAGCGCGGTGGTGCGGCGGCTGAAAAACTTGATGAACGTCACCAGCGTCTACGAGGTGACCGGCGAGTACGATATCACCTCCTATATCAAGGCCGCCGATACTGCCGACCTGAACAACCTGATTGAAGAAATTCGCACCATCCCGGGCGTCAAGCAGACAAACACCCGCCTGGTGCTGAAAAAACACTCCGAAAATGGCGCCGACCGCTGAGGAACAAGCATGGGAACATTGGTAGAAGAGATCTTTTCTAGAAAAGCCGGCCGCGAAGTTCACGCCGGCGAGATCGTGCTGCTCGACGTGGACTACATCATGAGCCACGACAATACCACCCCGCTGGCGATCAAGGCTTTCCGCGAGATCGGCAAACCGATCGCCGATAAGGATAAACTGGTCATCCACTTCGACCACGCCTACCCGGCGCCCAACCTGCTGGCGGCCGAAGCCCAGAAAAAAGCACTGGATTTCATCAAGGAGCAGGGGCTGACCCATTTTTACCACCAGGGAGTCTGCCACCAGGTGATGATCGAGGAAGGCTTTGTCCGGCCCGGGGCGGTCATCATCGGCGCGGATTCGCACACCAACACCTACGGGGCGCTGGGCGCCTTCGCCTCGGGCTACGGCTCGACCGAGATCGGCGTGGCCTGGGTGGCCGGGAAGACCTGGTTCAAAGTCCCGCCGACGATCCTGGTCGAGCTGGAGGGCAGCGCCCGGCCGGGGGTGTACTCAAAAGATGTGATGCTGTACCTGGCGGGGTTGCTGGGGATGGACGGAGCGACCTACCGGTCGGTCGAGTTCGCCGGCAGCTACATCCAATCCCTCTCGATGCAGGCCCGCATCGTCTTTTCCAACTTTTCGACCGAGATCGGCGCCAAGTGCGGGCTGATCGCACCCGACGCGGTCACCGTGGACTTCCTGGAGCACGAGACCAAGGCCGCCCCGCCTTACGATCTGGTCCAGCCCGTGAACCCCACCTACGAGCGCATCGTCCGCGTGAACGTGGCGGAGATCGAGCCTCAGGTGGCCTGCCATCCGGACGTGGACCACGTCAAGCCGCTCTCCGAAGTCGCCGGCCTGCCGATCGATGAGGTTTTTATCGGCACCTGCACCAACGGACGCTACGAAGACCTGGAGATCGCCGCCCGGATGCTGAAAGGCCGGCGCGTGGCGCCCTACACCCGCACGATCGTCACCCCCGCCAGCGCGCTGATCTACAAGAAAGCGCTGGAAAACGGGCTGATCCAGGTCTTCATGGATGCGGGCTGCACGATCGGGGTGGTCGGCTGCGGTGCCTGCATCGGAAGGCACGGCGGGCTGCTCGCGCCGGGCGAGCGCGCCTTTACCACCATGAACCGCAACTTTATCGGCCGCATGGGCAGCCCCGAAGCGGAGATCTACCTGGGCAGCCCGGCAGCGGTCGCCGCGGCAGCGATCGAGGGCAAGATCGTCGACCCGCGCCCCTACCTGGAGGCCCCCTATGCCTAGAGCCTGGAAGTTCGGCGAGAACCTGAACACGGATGAGATCATCCCCGCCCGCTACAATATCACCATCGAGCCAAAAGAGCTGGCCAGGAACGTCTTCTGCGAGATCCGTCCCGACTACGCACAGTCCGTCCACCCGGGGGACATGGTGGTCGGCGGGCCAAACTTTGGCTGCGGCTCATCGCGCGAGCACGCGCCCATCGCCATCAAGGGCAGCGGCGCCGCCTGCGTGATCGCCCCCTCCTTCGCGCGCATCTTCTTCCGCAATGCGATCAATATCGGGCTGCCGATCCTCGAGTGCCCGGAGGCCGCCGCGGAGATCGCCGACGGAGACGAGCTGGCCGTTTCGCTGGGGGATGGAAAGATCACCGACCTGACCAGCGGCAAAACTTACCAGGCGCAGCCGCTGCCCGCCTTCGTCCTGCAGATCGCCGAGGCAGGCGGCATCGTCAACTTTCTGAAGACGCATACCATCGAGGACCTGGTCTGAGATGAGCGCCGCTCCCGGTTCCCCCATCCGCATCTGCCTGCTCCCCGGCGACGGGATTGGCCCGGAGGTGATCGAGCAGTCCGCGCGGGTGCTCGAGGCGCTCGCCCTTCCGCTCGACCTGGTAACCGCCGAGATCGGCTTCGGCGCGTATCAAAAAACAGGCTCGCCCCTCCCCGAAGCTACTCTCGCCGCGATCCGGTCTTCGAAGGCAGCCCTATTTGGGGCAGTGACCACGCCGCCGGATCTGCCCGGATATTTCTCGCCGGTCATCCGCATGCGCCAGGCTTTCGACCTGTACGCCAACCTGCGCCCCTGCCGCTCCATCCCCCACCCCATCTCCCGCCCGGGCATCGATCTGGTGATTTTGCGCGAAAATACCGAAGACCTGTACGCGGGGATCGAGCGGGTCGAAGCCGGCGGGGACCGGGCGATCGGCGAGATGATCATCACCCGGCGCGCTTCCGAGCGGATCGCTCGCAAGGCTTACCAGGTCGCGCGGGATTCCGGGTATCACAAAGTTACCCTGGTGCACAAAGCCAACGTCCTGCGCGAGACATGCGGCCTGTTCCGCCGGGCGGCGCTCGCGGTGGCGGAGGAGTTTCCGGATATCGCGACCGGTGAAATGCTCGTCGATTCGTGCGCGATGGAGCTGGTCCGCGACCCGGGACAGTTCCAGGTGCTGGTGACGACCAACATGTTCGGCGATATCCTGAGCGACGAAGCCTCCATGCTGGTCGGCGGGCTGGGCATGGCCTGCTCGGGGAACATCGGCGACGGGATGGCTATTTTCGAGCCCGTCCACGGCAGCGCCCCCAAGCTGGCCGGCACCGGCAAGGCCAACCCATTCGCGGCGATCCTTTCAGCGGCCATGCTGGTGGAGTACATCGGGTTTCCCGAGACCGCCGGGCGGATCCGCGGTGCGGTGGATGCGCTGCTCGTGTCAAATCAGGTCACCGAGGACCTGGGCGGCGCGCTCTCGACCCGCCAGGTGACGGATTGCCTGCTGGAAAGACTTGCCTGAAAACGAGAATAGGGAACAGGGAATGGATCGGATCATGAAACTTGGCTTGCTTTACACCCGTATGCGCATCGAAGAAAAGCTCCTCCTGGAAGAGCTCGAGAGCCGGCCCGGCGTTGAGGTCGTCCGCATCAACGACGATGAAGCGTATTTCGATATCGGCCAAAAACCCGGCGACGTGGACGTTCTGTTCGAGCGGTCGATCTCTTATTCTCGCGGCCTGTACATCTCGAAGATCTTCGCTGCCTTCGGCATCCCGGTGGTCAACCCCCCCGCGCTGATCGAGCGCTGCGGCGACAAGTACGTCACCAGCCAGATCCTGTTTCAGGCGGGCATCCCGTCGCCGCGCGTTCTGATGGCCTTCTCCGAAGAATCGGCGCTCAAGGCGATCGAAGCCCTCGGATACCCGTGCGTGCTCAAGCCGGTGATCGGCTCGTGGGGGCGGCTGCTGGCCAAGGTCGACAACCCGGCGACCGCGGAAGCCTTCCTGGAGCACAAAGCCACCCTGGGCGGGGTCAATCACCAGATCTTTTACATCCAGGAATACATCGACAAACCCGGGCGGGATATCCGCGCTTTCGTCATCGGGGACGAGCCGATCTGCGCCATTTACCGCACCTCGGAAAGCTGGATCACCAACACGGCCCGCGGCGGGGTGGCGTCCAACTGCCCGGTCACGCCGGAGATCGCCGACCTCTGCACCCGCACTGCCCGCGCGATCGGGAAGGGGCTACTGGCGATCGACCTGTTCGAGACGCCCGACGGGATGCTGGTCAACGAGGTCAACCACACCATGGAATTCCGCAACAGCATCCGCACCACGGGGGTTAACATCCCGTGCAAGATGGTGGATTACGTGCTGGCTAACTCACGCTCGGAGGTAGAAAACTCATGAAAGTATCCATTGTTGGCGCCTCCGGATATGCCGGCGGGGAGCTGCTGCGCCTGCTGCTGGGCCACCCCCAGGTGGAGGTCTTCCAAGCGACCTCCGAATCGCACATGGGCGAGTTTGTCTATCAGCAGCACCCCAACCTGCGCAAGCGGACGGCGCTCAAATTCACCTCGCGCGAGGTGCTCGAACCCTGCGACCTGCTCTTCCTGGCGCTGCCACACGGGGAAAGCCAATCCCAGATCGACCGCTACGCCGCCGTCGCCCCCAAGATCATCGACCTATCGGCGGATTTTCGCCTGCGCGACCCGGCGCTTTACCAGAAGTATTATGGAAGCCCGCACGCCGCTCCAGCCTGGCTTGACCGCTTCATTTACGGATTGCCCGAGCTGCACCGCGAGGAGATGCGCGGCGCCTCCTACATCAGCGGGGTGGGCTGCAATGCCACCGCGGCCTGCCTGGCGCTGCTCCCCCTCGTCCGCGGCGGGTTCCTGCGTGAGGGCGCGCCGGTGATCGTGGATATCAAGGTCGGCTCGTCGGAAGGCGGGGCATCCCCCAACCCCGGGTCGCACCATCCCGAGCGCAGTCACGTCGCCCGCACGTACGCCGCCTACGGCCACCGCCACACGGCCGAGGTCA
>JAJYJF010000097.1 GCA_021796375.1 Chloroflexota bacterium
GGACGCCGGGGTGGGGGAGGGCGTCGCGGTTGCCTGGGCCGGGGTCGCGGCGCTGGCGCAGCCAGCCAGGAACAGGGCCAGCCCGGTGAGGAGCAGGGAGAATGGCAGGGTTTTTCGCATGGGTATCCTGATGGGTCGGGTTTTTCTCCGCCGGCGGTCAGGCCTGGCGGCTGGGCTCCTGCGCGCGCATCCGGTCGAGGGCGATCCGGCGCAGCTGGCTCTGGACCGCGTCCGGGGGCTGGCTGGCATCCACCAGCACCCAGCGGGCCGGCTCAAGGCGCGCCAATTCTTGGTACCCGGCGCGCACGCGCCGGTGGTACGCCAGGGTGTTGGCGTCCAGGCGGTTCCACTCGCCGCCGCCCGCTTTGCGGCGGGCGATCCCGACCTCGGGGTCGAGGTCCAGGAGGAAGGTCAGGTCGGGCTTGAGGCCGCCGGTGGCGAAATCCAGCAGCGAGCGCAGCGTCGCCAGGCTCTCCCCCTGCCCGTACCCCTGGTAGGCCAGGGTAGAATCGGCGTAGCGGTCGCATACCACCACCCCGCCGGCAGCCAGGTACGGGCGGATCACCTGCTCGACCAGCTGCGCGCGGGAAGATTGGAAGAGCAGGATTTCCGTCCGCGGGTGCATCTCCGCGCTCCCCAGGTCCATGAGGACCTGGCGGACCCGGTCGCCGATGGGGGTGCCGCCGGGCTCGCGGGTGGCGAGCACGCGGTAGCCCGCCCGGGTCAGGAACTCCACCAGCGGACCGATCTGCGACGACTTTCCGCCGCCGTCCGGGCCTTCAAGGGTGATGAACATATCTGCCCTTAACCCATTTGCGCCATTTCATCCCCCTTCCCTTTGTGGAAGGGGGACAGAGGGGGAAAGGTTGAAGAGAGGTTTCTCATCACGCTAGTCCCTGAAGATCCGCACCCGTCGATACGGGTCTTTGCCGTACGAATGCGAGACGAGCTGGGCCTGGCGGGCCATCTCGTGCTGCAGGCGGCGGACGGCCGCCGTGGCGGGCGGCAGGTCTACCCAGCGCTCGCCGTTCAAGACGGCGTCGATGGCCGCCTGGGTCTGCGTGGTATAGTCGCCAAATTCCTCGGGCTGGCTGGGCTCGGAGGGCAGGTTGAACAGGTCGGCCAGGAACTGCTCCATCTGGCTGACGGTGTTGGCGCGCAGCACGTAGATTGGCATGCCGCGCGTTTCGGCGTCCAGGATGGTCTGCTGGCGGTTGCGGTAGTAGGCGCGCAGGGTGATCAGCGCGTCCGCCTCGGAAATCTCGCGCACGACCACCGCCGGGACGCCCAGGCGCTTGGCGGCCTGCATCAGGCGGTTGCGCGCCACCCCGTACGGGTAGATGCGCACGGCCTGCATGGCCGCGGCGGGACCTTCCGCGCCGGCAGGTTGGGACGGGGCGGCCTCACCGTTCCCGCCTTTGGCCGCCCGGTTGGCGGCTGTCGACGGCTGGCGGGCCGGCCCAGACACGGTCTCGTACCCCGTGCCCGCGCCGCGCCGGAAGCCCTGGGGGGATTGGCGAGCGGTCGGCAGGGCGGCCGCTTTCTCGATCCTGATCTCGTCGTTGGCATCGCGGTAGCGGATCTCCGGGTGCAGCGGGTAGCCGCGCACCAGCGCGTCGACCGCGGCGGCCACGTCCGGGTGGACGGCCAGCCGGTCGCGCTCCTGGATCTCGACCAGCACGTCAAACGTGGGCGGGGCGCGGCGCTCGAGGACCGTCTTCTGGGTCCCGCGGCGGCGGGCCTCTTCATCGGACAGGGTGACCGACTCGATCCCCCCCACCAGGTCGGAGAGGGTCGGGTTGAGCAGCAGGTTTTCCAGGGTGCGCCCGTGAGCGGTTCCGATCAGCTGGACGCCGCGCTCGGCGATGGTGCGCGCCGCCGCTGCCTCCAGCTCGCGGCCGATCTCGTCGATGACGATCACCTCGGGGTTGTGGTTCTCGACGGCTTCGATCATCACCTCGTGCTGCAGCGACGGGGTGGCCACCTGCATGCGCCGGGCGGAGCCGACCGCCGGGTGGGGGACGTCGCCGTCTCCGCCGATTTCGTTGGAGGTGTCCACGATAATCACCCGCTTGGTCTCGGCCAGGATGCGCGCCGCCTCGCGGAGCATGGTGGTCTTGCCGACCCCGGGCTTGCCGAGGATGAGTAGGCTCTTCCCGGATTCGACCAGGTCCTGGATGATATCGATGGTGCCGTAGACCGCCCGCCCGACCCGGCAGGTCAGGCCGACGATGTGCCCTCTCCGGCTGCGGATGGCTGAGATGCGGTGCAGGGTGCGCTCGAGGCCGGCGCGGTTATCGGCATCGAACTCGCCGATCCGCTCCACCACCTGGGCCAGGTCCTCGTGGGTGATCTCGTGGCTGTCGAGGTCCAGCTCGCGGTCGACGAAGCGGGCCTTGGGCATGCGTCCCAGGTCCAGAACGATTTCAAGTAAATTTTCTGAATTGTTGGCGCGGGTGACCGCCTCCGCGATGCGGAGAGGCAGGATGCCAAGCAGCGCCTGTAAATCATCCGTAATTTTGCGTTGGCTCATACAGCTTCTCTTGCGATCGGTTCTTCCTTACAAAACTCAGAGACCGGAGCCAGGCTCCGGATCTCGATCTGATCTATATTTGCCACGGGGCTGGCCGGCTCGGCGCGGTGGTTCCGCAGGGCCGGGATCGGCAGCGCCTGGGTCTGGCGCTCGGCGATCGCCAGGTGCTTGACCATCAACGCCTGCCGCGGCCCGCGCTGGGCGCCCATATCCTCCAGGGCGCTCTCGAACCAGCTCTGATACGAGCGCACGCAGACGTAAACCGGCTTGCGGCGGTGGTGCTGGAGGCTGCCGAGCATCTGGGCGAGCAGGGCGGTCACATCCTCGCAGGAGGGATGGATGAACGGCTGCACCCAGGTCCCCAGCGGCCCGTAGCTGAGGTCCGCGAATGCCAGCAGGTCGCCGTCACCGGCGCCATTGACCAGTCCCTGCGAGCGCCGGCCGGGCGCCGGCTCCAGCGGCTGCACCAGGGAGGGGACCAGCGACTGGTACAGCGCCCGCACCGCGTTCAGGTCCCTGCGGGGAAGGAACTTCTGCCAGGCGCCGGGAGCGGGCGCGCTGCCTGCTTCAGCCTGCCGGGGCGGAAACTGCCAGACCCGCTGCCAGGCGTAGACCGAAAAACCTGCCCGGCGCAGCGCTTCAAACACGCAGGATCCCTCGTCGACTTCCGCGGAAAAATGAAATGCCCCCGAAAGGCCCGCCTGGACGGCCAGGTAATCGAGCAGCCCGGGGAGCACGATCGAGTCGATCGCGTCCGCGGGAAGGATCAAGGCCAGCCGGGCGCGGTGCGCGGCGCGGTCAAAGCGCGCCTGCCCGATCACCGGTTTGCCTTTTCCGGCGCGCCCGATGGCCGCGTGCGTATTGGGCCGCATGCGGGGCAGGGAAAAAACCCCGAAGACCCCCAGCGGCACGCCGCGCGTGGCAGCCTGAGCGCTGTCCAGGCACAGGATCTGCTTCCGGTAGCGGAACAGAACGGGCAGATCAAACCAGGAGAGCGAACGAATTCCTATTTTACCATCTCCAATTCACTGAGGTCGTAAGCGATCGCCAGGAAGCACCCTTCCTGCGCCCCCACAACCCGCTCATCCGGGAGTCCGGCGTAATCCTGTGCCTCCCCCGCATCACACTGACCCGGTCCCCTCTTCACCCCTCCCGGTCCAACCGCCTCGTCCACGCGCGCCTCCGGCTCCGGATCAGTCCCTGGATTTGATTCTACCACGCCCTATAATGAGGGACAACAAAGGGAGGGTTGGGGGAATTCCCCATAGGACCCATGAAAAACCGGGGCCGGCTCTCCAACGAGAGCTGGCCCCGGCTGTCTTACGCACTGGAGGAGAGATTAGAAGCTGCCGTTGGCGACGACCACATCCTCCTGATTGATCGGGGTGGGGACAAACTCGTAGCCGAACCACCAGACGACGCTCTGCCGGTTGTTGCTGTCCGTCCAGAAGGCGTGGAAGACGCCGTCGGACCCGGCGGCGAGGTCGGTGTAATCCCCGAAGAAGGCGCCGCCAAAGCCATTGCGGGTGTTGATCGGGTGCGGGCTGACCACCAGCGTGCTCCCCAGCGTGCTGAGGTTCCGTACGTAGTAGTCCAGGCGGGCGTTATTGATGTAACTGCCCAGCTTCAGGCACTCGATACGGCCCACGACCGTCGGGGCCGGCTGCGCGCAGGTCTGCCAGGGGCTGATCACGTCCGCACCGTAGGCAGAGATGTCAACCTGCCCGTTGGCCGAGACGGCGACGGCCGGGAACAGGGTATCCACCCGGCGCGGTGAAGCGGGGGCGTTCAGCGTGCTGCCGTCCGGCTGGGTGACCGGGTAGCCGACCGCGGTCTGGGTGGAAGCATCCTTATCCGGGAAACCCAGCGCCGGCCAGCTCCAGGTGGACCCACCGTCCGTCGACTTGCTCCACAGGACGGCCGAGTGGCACCCATTGTTCGTAAACGCGGGGCACAGACCGCCGGAGCTGTCGCTCAGCATGGACGACCAGGTGACATACAGGTCTCCGTTCGGGGCGGCCGCCGCGGCTGGATAGCTGTTCACCCGGAAAGCGGTGTTGGCGGCCGGGAGAATGTCGACCAGCTTGGAGATGGCTGCCGGCTTGGACCAGGTGAGGCCGCCGTCGGTCGATTTCACCATGTAAATGCTGTCCAGCGCAGCCAGGCGGGTGGACCCATCCCAGAAGACGTACAGGGTGCCATCCGGCCCGACCACCGGGCGCGATCCCTGGCCGTAGAGGACCTTGCCCGAGATCAGGATCGGGCTGCTGAAGGTTTGGGCGCCGTCGGTTGAGTAAGCGAACGCGATCGGCGACTGGACGTAGTTCCCGTTGCTGGGGTTGAAGATGAAACGCGTCCAGGTGACGTAGACCCGGTCGCGGAAGGGGCTGGCAGCGTACGAGTCGGCCGCGATCCATTCCTTATCGTTGAATAACGCGGGTGAGGTGGTCTGGTTAACAAAAGTCGGCGCGGACCAGCTCAGCTGGCCGGACCCATCGAAGGTCCCCCGGTTGACCGCGACCGTGTTGGGTGGAGCGGTCCGGTCGAAGCCCAGCCCGGAGTAATAAACGGCGCCGCGGCTGTCGAAGGCCAGCGCCGGGTCGCCGCCGGCGTCGTACGGTCCCCCGACCAGGTGCTCGACGCCCGGGATCAGGGTTCCGATATTGGATCCGTCGATGGCTGCGGACCCGTTCCAGGTCTGCCCGCCGTCATTGGAGAAATAGGTCCCTGAGTAGCCGTCCCCGAGCGCGCTGCACGGGGTGCCGTCGATCATGCAGGTCCAGGTGCGGGTGATGTAGTCGTTGGCGGCGGCGACGACCCGCTGGGGGTTATTCGGGTCCACGGCGATGGCGGTCTCGTTCTGCGGCGCGCCGGCGGTATCCTGGTTGACCGTGACGGCCGGCGGGAGCACAGACGTCCCATCCAGGGGGCTGGAGAGGACGTAGGCCGGCGAGATCGGGGTGGCAGGCGCAGGGTTGGCCGGCGCGAGTGGATTTTCCGCCTCTTCCTGGATGAAAGCCGAGAATCGGATCTGCAGCCCGGCGGTGCCGTTGACCGCGGCCACCTTCCCGGCCAATGTGTTGATGTTATAAGTCTGGGGGGCTGCCGCCACGGGGAGCGCCCCGGGCAGCACCAGGCTGCTGGTGAATACGGCAATCAACAATCCGGTTTTGAACCATTTTAGGGATTTCATACATTTCTCCTTCAAGAGCAGAAATCAATGGTTATAAGGTGGGGCGGCATGCGCCCCCGGTTGTCTCGGATGACGGATCAGCGGACCCGTTAATTCCCTCCTTTCCGATTGTTTTTAAACGCAGTGACCACGTCCGGGGCCTCGCGCGGCCACAATCCGCTCGAAAAAATAGCGCCCACGGGACATAAAACCCGGGGAGATACCTGGTATTTCAGAAAGCGGGCGCAGCGGCCTTGTGGTTTTGTCCCCGCGATCACGACCGGTCCTCATGGACATTCCAGGCCTGCCAGAGAGACTATCGGGACTTTATATGTATGTTTATTGTGGATACTATATGCCAGATCAATTTGAAAGTCAACCGGAGCTAGATAAAGGCGTCTAAGTATGATAAAATCGATTTCGCCCGGAAGGGACTGTTTTACAGGGAGGGATGGCCGAGTGGCCTATGGCGCCTGTCTTGAAAACAGGTGTGGGGCAACCCACCGGGGGTTCGAATCCCTCTCCCTCCGCCTTGAATTGAAGATTGATGATTTCTGATTGAAGATTTTGGAAGATCGCTTTCCCAGAAACCTGTAATTCTCAACCAGCAATCTACAATCAGCAATTCAATTGATCGGGGAGGTGCCAGAGAGGCCGATTGGGCTCGCCTGCTAAGTGAGTGCTGGGGAATAACTCAGCCGTGGGTTCGAATCCCACCCTCCCCGCCAGAAAAACGACCCACACCGGGTCGTTTTGGTTTCTCAGCCGCGCGCCCCATCGGGGAGATCATCCCCCACCGGGCGGAGGGGAAACGCGGGCCACGCTGATTAAGATCAGGTGGAGCGCCTGGATCTTATTCAGCACACCGAAGAGGGCGGCCTGATCGGCGATTTGCCCGCGGATTAGCGTCTCGCCGGTGGGCTGGTTGCGGATCGCCAGCCCGTCGAACCAGTCGGACCAGCGGTCCGCCAGATGCCCCTCGACCCGGATTTCATAAACGCAGGGTTTCTCCATCGAGGACCTGCCCCTACAGCAGGGGCTGCAGGCTTTTTGCCCAGCCGCGGATCGCATCCCAATCGCGGTAATCGCCCGGTTTCAGTTTGATCGTGGCCAGGAAGATGCGCAGGCCCAGCCTGTCGGAGAGCTTGGGATACCGGTTCAGCACGAGCGCCCCGGCAAAGCTTTTTTTCGCGACGGGATGGACCGCCGCTGCCGCCGGCTCAAACCAGCCGTCCGTCATGTGCTGGTACTGCTCGGAACCCGCGGCCATCATCATGCAAACCTGGAAGAGCGCCGTGGGGATGCGCCGGAGCGCCTCCTGGTGGCGCTGGACGAAGGCCTGCGCCTCGGGCAGCCACTCGCCGGTGTGGATGGCGCTGCCCAGCACCACCGCCCGGTATGGGCTCAGGTCGCCGACCGCGTTGATGGGGCGCACGTCTACCGGGATGCCGTTTCTGGCGAGCGCCTGGCCGATGGCTTCAGCCACCCCGGCGGTGGATCCGGCCTGGCTGGCATACGCGACAAGAATTTTCGGGTCCATCTGGTTTCCTCCAAAGGTGATATCCGGCATGGGCGCGGCCGGTGGGGTTTCATCGAACACTCCTGCGGCCGCCGCGGCCAGCCCGCAGTCGGCCAACGCGCTGGCTCCCAGCGCGGCGCCGGCCAGCCGCAAAAACTGCCGGCGGTAGATGGGGCGGCGGGTCATTTCGCGCCTCCCGCGGAGGCTTTCCCCAACCCGAAGAAAGCCCGCGCCAGCAGGAGCTGGTAAACCGTCAGGAGCAGCCCGCCCGGCGCCGCCAGCAGCATGGCGGCGGCGTAATGCTCGGGAGCGAAAGCCGTCAGGCTGAAAAATACGATCATCAGGCTGAAACCGGCCAGGCCCGCTCGTCCGGCCCAGCGGCCGAACACGCTTCCCCGCAGCATGGCGCTGGTCATCAGGAGGCCGGCCGCCTGGGTTAAGAGCAGGCCGGGGAACGTACCGGAGGTCAGGTCGGCGCCCTGGGCCAGCAAGGCGCCCGCGGCCGCTTCCAGAAC
>JAJYJF010000098.1 GCA_021796375.1 Chloroflexota bacterium
TACCGGGCGGCAGTATTTGATCTGGCAGCTGTTTCGCCGGGCGAATCACGAGTGGTATTTTTATCCGGTCAATGTCTCCCCGGCGGTCGGCTACCTGGTGATCGCCTGCGCGGTCCTCGGGCTCATCCTGCTGTGGAAGCAGGGCTCCTGGCAGGTGAAGCTGCTGCTCTCGTGGGTGATAGTTCCAGTCGCCTTTTTCCAGGTCTGGCCGACCAAGGGCTTTCAGTACCTGCTGCCGGCGGCGCCGGCGATGGCAATCCTGGCCGCCCGCTTCCTCGCGAAATGGACCCCCGGGGCGATCCAGGTTTTCCGGCGCAAGCTGGAGCTGGGGTGGATCAACGGCGTCCTCGCCGCGGTGACCCTGGTCTCGCTGGCCAGCTCAAGCTGGCTGGTGGTACAGCCCTCCACATCATCCTCCTTCCTGGCCGGCACCGGGGGCGTGCCGGGCGGCCGGGAGGCGGGCACCTGGGTGCTCAACCACGTCCCGAGCGGATCTACCATGCTGGCGATCGGGCCTTCGATGGCCAATATTCTCGAGTTTTACGGCCATCGCAAGACGTATGGACTTTCGGTCAGCCCCAACCCGCTGTTTCGAAATCCATCCTATACGCCGGTCAATAATCCCGATTTGCTCCTGCGCAAAGCAGAGATCCAATACATCATCTGGGATTCTTTCTCCGCGGAACGGACTCCATTCTTCTCTTCCAAGCTGTTGGGATTCGTGCAGAAGTACAACGGCCGGGTGGCCCATATTGAGTCGGTGGTCCTGCCCGGACCGGACGGCAAGCCGGTCGCCAAGCCGATCATCATCATCTACGAAGTCAGGCCATGAAAATCTCCATCTTTTCGAAACCGAACCCGGGGAGCTTCCGCCGGCTGGCCGGTTTATGGCTGGGGGCCGCGCTGCTGTCTGCGCTGTTTCCGCTTTCATCCGCGGCGGCCGCCTCCGGACCTCCGGCAAAAACCCCGATCCAGCATCTGATTGTGGTCATGCAGGAAAACCACACGTTCGACAACTATTTTGGGACCTACCCGGGTGCGGACGGCCTCCCCGCGGGGATTCAGATGCCCATCAACCCCGCGGATCCGAGCGCTGGCGCCGTGGCGCCCTTCCACATCTCCAACTACCCAATCGAGGACCTGAGCCACAGCGCCGCCACCTTCACGAAGCAGTGGGACAGCGGCAAAATGGACGGTTTCGTCAGCGCGCTGGACGCGCTGAAGCAGGACGGCAAATTGTCCATGGGGTATTACGACGGGACGGACCTGCCTTTTTACTGGAACCTCGCGGACCAGTACGTGCTGTTTGACCGCTTCTTTTCATCGGCGCGCGACGGCAGCTTTGCCAACCACATGTACTGGGTGGCCGGTGCGCCGCCCAAAACCACGAACGCGGCTCAGAGCGCGGGCCTGTACGATAATTTCCCGACCATCTTCGACCGCCTCGAGCAGGAACACGTCTCCTGGAAGTTTTACGTCCAGAACTACGATCCCAAGATCACCTACCGGAACCTGGCGGGCGCCGGGAACCGGGAATCCCAGGTGATCTGGGTGCCGCTTTTGAACATCGACCGCTTCCTGGATAACCCGCAGCTCAACCAGCATATCGTCGATCTCTCCCAGTACTACGTCGACCTGAGAAATGGGACCCTCCCCCAGGTTGCTTACATCTCGCCCTCGGGCGCGAGCGAGCATCCGCCGGGCAGCATCCAGACCGGGCAGCGCTTCGTCAAAACGCTCACCCAAGAGCTGGAGCGCAGCCAGTATTGGAACCATTCCGCGTTTCTGCTGCTATACGACGATTGGGGCGGCTGGTACGACCATGTGACTCCCCCCCAGGTCGACGCGAACGGCTACGGCCTGCGGGTTCCGGGGATTCTGGTCAGCCCATACGCGAAAAAGGGATATATCGACCATACCGAGCTGGATTTCTCGTCGGTGATTAAATTCATCGAGGTCAACTGGGATGTTCCTTCCCTGGGGACCCGCGACCAGCAGGCCAATACCTTCCTGGACGCATTTAATTTTAATGCGCCGCCGCGCAAACCGGTGGTGATATCATTTACCCGGGGGCCGGTGCAGGCGTTGAAAAAGGTCCCGGTTCAATTTATTTACTCCACCTACGCAATCGCGCTTGGGGTGGCTTTTTTCGCCGTAGCGCTGGCGCTGATCGTTGATTTCATCGCGACGAAAACCAGCCGCCGGCGGGCATCGCATTCAGGTTGAGGGGATAGAAGCCGATGCCTAGGAAGTTTGCCCTGCTGGTCGTTTCAATCCTGGCAGCCTGCCTGGTGGCCGCCAGCTTGCCCGGCCGGGCGCGCGCCAGCGCCCCCCAGCAAACGGGGACCATCGCCAACACCGTTTCCTCAGTGGTCCGCTTGGTCCCACTCGACCCGCAGCCGCTCGGCAAGCCCATCACCGCGACCGCGGTGCTCACCGATTCCAACGGGAACCCCATCCCGAATTTGCCGGTGAACTTCTTGATCGGCAGCTCCTTCGTGGCGCAGAACCGGACCAATTCTCAGGGGCAGTCTACCGTCACCATCAAGTCTGATTTTGCGGCCGGTCAATATGCCCTGCGGGCGATCTTTCTGGGCAGCCACCAGTATGACGGCTCCAATGCGCAGGTGAGCCTTGTCATCCAGCCCTCGGTCCTCGTGGTTCAGACCGTTCCAGCGCTGGAGGGCATCCGTTTCAAACTGGGGGATCAGATCTTCACCTCGGGCAAAGATGGCTTCGCTCGCCTGCAGGTGGACCGCACCGGGGATTACACCTTACAGGCGCTTTCGAGCGGTATGGCGGACCCAAACGTTCGCGTTGATTTTTACCGCTGGTCCGACGAAACTTACCTCCCTTACCAGGTGATCCATATCCCGCAGGTGGGCGCCGTGCAGGCTGGCTTTCAGCTGGCGAACAAGGTTGGGCAGCATTTCATCGACCTTCAAAACAAGCCGGTTAACCCGGATCGGATCAGCCTGATCACCCTGAAAAGCAGCCAGGGCACCACGTACAATTTTGTGGACGGCACGCCACGCTGGCTGCCAGCCTCCCTGGTCACCCGGAGGTCCACCGGCCTCGAGGTGGTCCCGATCCAATACAGCGTCATCACGGTGATTGTGGACGGCTCGAACGTGGTCAGCTCCGAGCAGCAGCGCTTTTATACCCATCCCGGAGAGATCTGGCCGATCCAGCTGCTGCTGTTTTCCGCCCAGTTTTCGTCGCGGGACGCCCTCCTGGGCACGCCGGCAGGCAAGGGAATTGAGCTGGAGTATCCGAACGGTTCAAAGGCGAAGTTTTTTTATGGGAAGAACCACACCATCTCGATCGACTCCCTGGCCCGTGGAATCTACCACGTCCAGGTGATCGGCGCCACCGGCTTTGCCCCATCCACCCCGGTGGCTCTCTCCCAAAACCAGGTGATGGCGATCTCCGTTTTATCACAGCTGGACATTTTTATGGGGGTCAGCCTGGCGGCGGCGTTGGGGCTGGGCCTGATCGTGGTCGGGAGAACGCAAATCCTGGAGCGGAGGCGCGTCAGGCGCCCCGGCGGGGATGCCCCGCCGGCTCAGGCAGCCCGGAACAGGGTTCCGGAACAGCGCGAGGGATGAATCGCATGGCGGGGACGAAATGGCTGAGGAAGCTGGGCTGCCTGTTATTGCTGGCCTGGTTTTCCAGCGGGGTCTCCCCGGCCGCCGCACAGGCCGCGGCGCCCACCCCGGATCCCACCCGCCCGTCCGGCGCCCAGACGGATCCCATCCCGAAGCTGGCTTATTACTATATCTGGTTCGACCCATCTTCGTGGAACCGCGCGAAGACAGACTATCCAATCCTGGGGAAGTACTCGTCCAGCGACGTGGACGTGATGCGCCAGCATATCCGCTGGGCAAAGTCTGCCGGCCTGGCAGGATTTATCGTCAGCTGGAAAAACACCCCGGTCTTATCTGCCCGGTTGAGAGACCTGGTCCGGGTGGCGGATGAATCCGATTTCAAACTGGCGATCATTTACCAGGGGCTTGATTTCCAGCGCAACCCGCTCCCGGCCAGCCGGGTCGCCGCCGACCTGGACTACTTCACCTCCAACTTCGCCTCCGATCCGGCATTTAATCTCTTCGGCAAGCCGCTGGTGATCTGGTCGGGGACCTGGAAGTTCAGCGAAACGGATATCGCCGCGGTGACCGCGCCGCGCAGGGAGAAGCTGCTGATCCTGGCTTCCGAAAAAAACGCGGCGGGTTACCGGCGGGTGGCGAGACTTGTCGATGGGGATGCCTATTACTGGTCGTCGGTCAACCCGGATACCAACCCGGACTACGGCTCCAAGCTGGTCGGCATGGCGGATGCGATCCACGCCGAGCACGGATTGTGGATCGCTCCTGCCGCCGCGGGATTTGACGCCCGCCTCATCGGTGGAAAGACGGTGGTCGACCGGGCGAACGGGAACCTGCTCCGCCAGGAGGTGGCGACCGCTTTGAGTTCGAACCCTGATGCGGTTGGTATCATCAGCTGGAATGAATTTTCCGAAAACTCATACATCGAGCCGTCGCAAAAATACGGCATGCTCTACCTGGACGTTTTGAAGAGCATTCACAATACCGCATCCCCTCAGGTCGCCGAGTTCGACTCGAGCGCGCCCGGGAATGTCCGAACCACCCCCATTTCGGGGAACGTCTGGGTGGCGCTGGGAGGATTCGCGGTGCTGAGCATTGCCAGCCTGGCCGTACTCGGCTGGCGCCAGCATCACCAGCGTTAGCTGGGTCACGGGCGGATTTCTTTTTCGCTCGGATCGGGCGGGCCGAATTTTGCCCTGGGCACCGCTAGGAGTGCCGCGGGATGGATGCCAAAAAGGCCCAGGGGAGGATCAGCCCGCCCAGCATAAAAACCCGGAGGAGCAGTCCCGGGGAAAGCCGATCGATCTCCAGCAAGCCGGCAAGCGGCGCCCAGTAAACGGAAAGAAGGAAGACCCCCAGCAGTCCGAGCGCAGCGGTCAGAAGGGATAGCTTCCCCCTCGGCCGCCAGGAAATGCCCTCGCGGGACGCCTGGAGGGCGGCGAACAGCCCGTACCAGACCTGGACCGCCAGCAGCTGAAGCAGGAAAAAGCTGGGGCTCGCCTGGACCGGGATCAGCCGGATGCTGACGAAAGGAATCACGACGAACCCCAGGGCGTACCAGAGCAGGCGCGCCCCGGTTTCGGGCCGGACCAACGGCTCGCCGGGATGATAAACCTGCCCGCGCATCACGGAATCAGCCCGGACCAGCAGCGCGAGCGGCAGGCCCAATAGGAGGTCGCAGGTCAGGCTCAGCCAGACAGCCTGGAGAGGGGTTATCCCGGTTAACCGGCCGGAAAACATCGAGATGGCGAGCAGGGCGGCGAATCCGGCGGCGCGCGGCAGGCTGAACTGCAGGAAGAGGCGGATTTTCTGGTAGAACCGGCGCGCCTCCTCGATGGCGGACACCAATGCTGAGAAGCTCCCATCCTGGAGCAGCACATCCCCGGCTGGAGCGTGCAGGGCCGGGCGGTCGTCATTGACCGCGGTCGCACTGGTATCGCCCGCGGCGAGGAGCATGCCGTCGCATTCTTCATCCCCAATCACAGCCACAATGTGGCCGAGGTTCTGAAGGGACCGGATGATTTCCATCCTCTGGCGCGGGGCGGCCCGAGTGTAGATGGAGGTTCTGTCGACGGCAGCCTCCAGGCCGCTGCCGGAGAGGTGCTCCAGCTCGGACCCGGCGAGCACGTGCGGTTCCCGGCTGGCGGAAATTCGCAGCCTGCGGGCCATCTCCCTGGCATCCGCGCGAGACCCGGCGGCGAACAGGATCGGGCGAATGCCCGCCTTCCGGCAGGCGACGACGGCTCGGGCGGCGTCCGGCCGGGGAGGTTCGTGGGCCCCAACGACCCCCACAAAAATCAAATTGCGCTCAAACTCGTAGCTCGCCCCGGTATCCCGCAGGGTGTCGTCCGGCGAAAATGGCAGATCGTGGGCGCGGAAAGGGGAGCCGTTCTCGAAAAGGGCGTAATCTTCGGCCAGGGCGGGAAGGCGGTCCAGTAGGCGGAAGGCAATCCCCACCACCCGGTTTTCGCCCCTGGCCAGCTGGTCGGCGGCGGCCAGGCACTGCGCCGCGCGCTCGCCAGTGAGGGGCAGGATGTGTCCGGCCGCCCAGATCCGGTCGCTGGCAGCCAGAAGGCTGCGCGGATCGCCCGTCGCTACGATGAAAAACGGAGATTTACGGCTCAGCAGGCTGGCGAGCGGCAGCTCGGCGGGATTCACATGCGGGGTAAGGCGGACATCATGGAGCGAGCTCTGCCGCTTGCGGTCTGTGGTGTAGGGCGCTTCCAGCAGCCTCGGGTACAGGCGGTCGAGGCGGGATTTCGAGAGGCCGATCTGGGCCGCTGCGGCTACCACCACCCCTTCCGCCGGGTCGCCCGCGGCCAGCGATTCGCCGGGCTGGCTGTCCACGCGCTGCAGCGCGGCATGGCTTGCCAGGGACCCGAGGGTCAGAAGCAGGCTGTGCGCGGGCCAGGGCCGCTCCGGCGCCTCCTGACCTTCCACCAGGACCGGCCGGCCTTTTCTTAAGGGCTGGTGCAGCTGCTGCCGCTTGCCATCCGCGTCGACGATGGTCACCGTCGCAAAAGTTTCCGTCAACGGGCCGGACTGATCCGTGCAGATGTCGGTGACAAATCCCAGGGTTTCAAGGGCTCTTCCGTCCCGGACGACCACCCCGCGGCGCTGAAGCGGTCGCCTGGCCGCCCGCGCGAGGACCGCGGCGACCACCGGCAGGCTGGCCGGGACCAGCGCGGCCGCCACGGCAGACCAGCTGTGCAGGATTCCAACCGGGTTTTCGGCGTGCAGGGATCCGATCCCCAGGTCGACAGCAAAGAACCCAAGCATGACGGCGGCGATCAGGTTGCGCAGATCGTCCAGCCGGAGGCGCAGGGGAGTCTTCCGGGTCCCGTCCGATTGGCTCTGGGCGACCATCTTGCCGAGCTCCGTCTGGCGGCCGGTATGGATGACGACGGCTTCCCCCCGGCCGTGGATCACGGTCGTGCCGTAAAATACCAGGTTATAGTTCTCATGCAGCGCGGGGTCGGTTTTTCTCAGCGGCTGGGGGACTTTATCGGCCGGGAGCGGCTCTCCGGTCAGCTTTTTTTCTTCCACCCTGAGATTGGCGGAAGCGATCAGCCGGGCATCGGCCGGCACAATGTCGCCGGCATTGAGCTGGATCACATCCCCGGGCACAAGTCCAGCCGGATCGAGGATCCGCACGCGGCTGCTGCGCCGGGCGCGGGCGAACCGTGGGATCGAGAAGGATGCGGATTCTTTTTTCCTGCTCTGCTGGACGGCCTGGACCAGCCCCGGGATAACGTTCAGGCAGGCGGCAAGCAGAAGCACCAGACCTTCCAGGATGCGGTGCAGCGCCAGGGAAGTGAACGATGCCGCCGCGATCAGGATCACCAGCGGGTTGGCCACCTGGCTCGCGACCGCGGCCCCCCAGCCGGTTTTCCTGGGGGGCAAAACCTGGTTCTCCCCGAACCGGGCGCGGCGCTGGCGCGCCTCCAAGTCCGTCAGCCCGGCCTCGGGAGAAACCTGCAGCAGATCGCACACCTCGAGGTGGTTGAGCGCATGCCAGGCGATCGTTTCCGAGGATCCTGCGTCCCGCGGGTTTTCCATCGGCGAACCCAGCCTGCTCAGGCGGAT
>JAJYJF010000099.1 GCA_021796375.1 Chloroflexota bacterium
CCACGGCGCTGATGATCTCGGATATCCCCTGGGGCGGGCCGGTCGGCGCTGTCCGCGTCGGCCGCGTCGATGGGAACTTCGTGATCAACCCCACCTTTGAAGAGATCGACCAATCGGACCTGGATTTGAGGCTGGCCGGCACCCGCGACGCGCTGATCATGGTCGAATGCGGGGCCAACGAGGTTTCCGAGCAGGATATGGTCGCCGCGCTGACCTTCGGTCACCAGGCGCTCCAGCCGCTGATCGACCTGCAGGAAAAGATGGCCGCGGAGATCGGCAAGCCCAAGCGCGATGTCCCGCTCTTCACCCTGGATCCCGAGGTGAAAGACCGCGTCTACCAGCATGTCTCCGCGGAGCTGAATGAGGCGCTGGATACGCTGCACATGAAGCACGATCTCGCCGACAAGATCGAAGACATCAAAGCCCGCGCGGTCGCCCAGCTTTCGAACGGCGACGAGGTGTTGGTCCCGGCCCTGGTTGAAGGTTTTGAGGGTGCCTACAAGCGCGTGGTCCGCGAGCGGATCCTGAACCGCGGCGTCCGTCCGGACGGCCGCAACCCGGATCAGATCCGTCCCATCGCCTGCGAGGTCGGCATCAGCCCTCGCGCGCACGGCTCGGGACTGTTCACCCGCGGCGAGACCCAGGTTCTTACCCTGGCGACCCTCGGCACGCCGAAGGAAGCCCAGGAGCTGGATTCGCTCACCCCAACGGATTCCAAGCGCTACATGCATCATTACAACTTCCCGCCCTACTCCACCGGAGAAACGCGCCCGATCCGCTCGACCTCCCGGCGGGAGATCGGCCACGGCGCGCTTGCCGAGCGGGCGCTGCTCCCCGTCATCCCTCCCGAGGATGAGTTCCCATACACCCTGAGGCTGGTCTCCGAGGTCCTCTCCTCGAATGGATCGACCTCGATGGCCTCGGTATGCGGTTCCACCCTGGCACTCATGGATACAGGCGTCCCGATCCGGGCTCCCGTAGCCGGGGTGGCGATGGGGCTGATCAAAGAGGGCGACAAGCACCAAATCCTGACGGATATCCAGGGAGCCGAAGATCACCTCGGCGATATGGATTTCAAGGTCGCCGGGACGGAAAAAGGTATCACCGCCCTGCAGATGGATATCAAAATCAAAGGGATCACCCCTGAGATCCTCACCGAGGCGCTCAGCCACGCGCACGATGCCCGCAAAGCCATCCTGGACCGGATGCTGTCGGTAATCCCGACCCCGCGGCCCGAGTTCAAGCCGCACGCCCCGCGCATCACCGTGATCAAGGTCCCGGTGGATAAGATCGGGGCGATCATCGGCCCCGGCGGCAAGAACATCCGCGCGCTGCAGGAAGAGACCGGCACCAAGATCGATATCGACGACGACGGTTCGGTCTTCATCGCTGCGACCAGCGGCGACGGAGAGGCCCGGGCGCGCGAGCGCATCGAATCGCTCACCGAGACGCCGCAGATCGGGCGGATCTACACCGGGCGGGTCGTCCGCATCGCCGATTTCGGCGCGTTTGTCGAAATCCTTCCCAACCTGGACGGGATGGTGCATATCTCTCAGCTGGATACCGAGCGCGTCGAGCGCGTCGAAGATGTGGTCCAGTTGGGGGATGAGATCACCGTCATGGTGACCGACATCGACCCGGCCGGCAAAATCCGGCTCTCCCGCCAGGCAGTCCTGGAGGGCTGGACGCCGGAAGAGGCCAACCAGCACGACCGCAAAAGCCGACCGGGGGGTGGAGGCAGGCCCAACGGCGGCGGCAGGCCGGGCGGCGGCGATCGCCGGGGCGGTTCCGGAGGCCGCGGTGGTGGAGACTACCGCGGGGGATCCGGCGACCGGGGTCCTCGCGGCCGGAACTAGGCTCGCAAAAAATTGAGATGATTTGATTCAATCCGGGGACGGCCTGCGCCGTCCCCGGAAGGTTTCTGTTTCCCAGCTATAATACTCAGGATGTTTGCTCAAAATGAAATAAAAACCATTCATGCGGAGAAACTGCGGGTGGCCGCGATTTACGGCGTCGTGGCCGGGATCGTGTTCGCGACGATCTCCTGGGGGGTGGACGCCGTGCGGGTGCTGCTCGCGCACGGGATCTACGCCTGGATCCCATACCTCGTGGGGCTGGTCATCTGCTCGGCAATCGGCGGCGCGGCCGGCTGGCTGGCCTACCGGCTCAACCATTTCCTGACCTCCTTCCTGCTGTGGCTGCTGGTCGGGATTTGCTTTTCCTGGCTGGCGAGCCACCTCTCGCTCGATCTCTACGGCCGGATGCTCGACGTGGTCAATCCGGCGCTGGGTCATATGGTCCAGTACCAGGACGTGTCGGGGACGCAGGCTCGATCCTGGATCATCGAAGTTGCGGTGATCGGGCTGACGACCATCGCCGGGCTCCTGGAGATCTCCCTGGCCGATTCCACGATCTCCTCCCCCGGGGCAGTCGGCCGCTATTTTGCGATGGTATTCTGGGTAATCTTGTTTCTTCTCCCCGGCCTTGCCGTGGAAAACAACCTGACCGGGATGCTGTCCGCGCCGGTCGTCGCCACCGACCAGCTCATCC
This sequence comes from Chloroflexota bacterium, assembly GCA_021796375.1. Lineage (GTDB taxonomy): Bacteria > Chloroflexota > Anaerolineae > Anaerolineales > Anaerolineaceae > JAJYJF01. Next base: position 2,551 of record JAJYJF010000099.1, read on the forward strand.
AGTACGCGGAGGACCACCCGCGCGAATCGCTGGCACACCCCACCCAAACCGACCTCCGCCTGGGGGCGCTGCTGGATATCCAGCCCTGGCTCCACGAGCCGCGCCAGCTGATCCTCCAGGGGTACGACGGTGACCTCTACAATACGACCGTGCTAGTCCATTTTCAGACCGGCTGGGCGGTCTGCAGCCTGTCGAGCAATCAACCGGTTTACTGCAAACCGTACGCTTCCCCCCCTGCGGTGAAGTGACCCTTCGGGGAATTAAACGGGGCCGTCCCGCGTGGGCAGGTAGGGCATCTCCGGGCCGGGGATTTGCAGCCGCTCGGAGAGCGCGGCCCGCAACGCCGTCCGGTCATCCCACGGATATTCCTTTCCCCCAAAGCACATCGACTGCTCGTGCCCTTTGCCGCAGGCGATGATCAGGTCGCCTGGCCGGGCCATGTTTACCGCCGCACGCAGCGCCTCGCCGCGGTCCGGCACCCGCCAGAAGGTTTTCCCCTCGATCCCGCCGTGGCTTTCCGCCCCAGCCGCCATCTCCGCCAGAATCGCGTCCAGCCGCTCGGTGCGCGGGTCTTCGGCGGTCAGTACGGTGAGATCGGCGTTTTGAACCGAGACCTCCGCCATCATCCGCCGCTTCGCCCTATCCCTCAAACCCGCCGATCCAAAAACTGCGATCACGCGCCCGGAGGTGAACTCCCGCGCGGTTTCAAGCGAGCGGGCGAGCGCATTGGGAGTATGGGCAAAATCAACGATGGCGGTGAATGCCTGGCCCAGGTCAATGCTCTCCATGCGCCCGGGCACGCCTTTCAGGGCGCGGATCCCATCGCGGGCCGCTTCCGCGGGCAGCGACAGTCCCAGCGTCGCCGCCGCGAAGGCCGCCAGGCAGTTCGAGACGTTGTACCTGCCGACCAGACTCGAATCGACCGGCGACCGGCCGCCTGGCAGGCAGGCATCGAAGCGCAGCCCATCCGTCCGGATGGACACGTTTTCCGCCCAAACGTCCGCCCGCTGCTGCTGGCTGTAAGCGATCTTGCGCACCGCAGTAATCCCGTCCAGGAAAGCGTAGGATGGGTCGTCCGCGTTCAGGACCGCGGCCCGCGGGTTCCCGGCGGTCTTCTCGCCGGTGGATGCCAGGCTGCGGAAGAGCTTCGCCTTGGCTTCCTGATAGGCAGCGAAGGAACCGTGGTAATCCAGGTGCTCGTGGGTGATGTTGGTCACCACCCCGAGGTCAAACTCGCATCCGAGCACCCGATTCTGGTCCAACCCGTGAGAGGTAGCTTCGAGCACCACGTGCGTGAGGCCGGCGGAGACCATCCGCGCCAGGTAATGCTGGAGGTCGGGCGCTTCCGGGGTGGTCACGTGAAAGCCGGTATCGAGCACCTCCCCGCCGATCGTGGCGTTGACGGTGGAGATGATCCCCGCTCTCAGGCCGGCAGCGAGGAGGATCTGGTAGATCAGATTGCAGGTGGTCGTTTTTCCGTCCGTCCCGGTCACCCCGATCACGGTCAGGCGGCGGGCGGGAAAATCATAAAACGCGGCCGAAAGGTATGCCAGCGCCTCCCGCCCATCCGCGACCTGCAGGTATGGGAGCGGCGCATCCCCGATTGGCAGGGTGCCAACGGCGGCGGCGGCTCCGCGCCGGGCAGCATCGCCGATAAATGTATGCCCGTCAGCGCTTCCGCCCGGAAGGGCGATGAAAATATTCCCGGGCTGAATCGCCCGGGAATCAAAGGAAATGCCGGTCACCGGAATCCGGGGAACCTTCCCCCTTACCGCGACCGGGATCGCATCGAAAAGCTCCTTCAGCGTGTGGGGGTTAAACTCGACCATCCAAGCCGATTATCCGAACAGCGAGTTTGCCGCCAGCGTAGACCAGTTAAACCATGGCCCAATCAGGGTCCCAATGACGATAATCCCAAGCACGCATACCACCAGTGCGATCGTCCAGGGCCGGGAGATCGCTGCCGGCCGGGTCTCATCTTCCGAGCGGTACAGGTAGGCGACCTTGAGAACGGTCAGATAGTAGTAGAGGGCGATCACCGAGTTGATGATCCCGACCACGGCCAGCCACACCAGGTGAGAATCGACCGCGGCCGCGAAAACCAGCACCTTGGCAAAGAACCCCCCGAACGGTGGGATCCCAGCCAGCGAGAGAAACGCCACCAGGAGGACCAGCGCCAGCCCGGGCGAGCGCCGGCTGAGCCCGGCATAGGCTGAAACGTCGTCGGAACCCGTCATCCGGCCGACAATGGTAATGACCCCAAACGCGGCCAGGTTGGTGAGCAGGTACGCGATCAGGTAGTAAACCGACCCCGATATGCCGAGACCGGACGCCGCCACAACGCCGATCAGGATGTAGCCCGCCTGTGCGATCGAGGAGTAAGCGACCAGGCGCTTGATATTCTTTTGCGCCAGCGCTAAAACGTTTCCGAGGATCATGGTGGCGGTTGAGACGATCGCGAGCAGCAGCACCCAGTAGGTGTGAATGGATGGAGCCGGTTGGGCGGCCGGGAAAACCGCGACCAGGAAGCGGATCAGCACCGCGAACCCGGCGGCCTTCGACGCCGTGGAGAGGAATCCGGCCACCGGCGTCGGCGCCCCTTCGTAAACGTCCGGCGCCCAAAATTGGAAGGGGACCGCGGAGATCTTGAAGCTGAACCCCACCAGGATCAGCATCAGTACCCCGATCAAGGCAAAGAGCGGCAGCCCTCCGGATTGGATCACCGGGGCCATCTGGTAGATCTGGGTGGTGCCGGTCAGGCCAGCCAGAAGGCTGAACCCGTAAAGCATCACCGCGGAGGTCGTCGCGCCGAACAAGAAATATTTAAACCCGGATTCCGTGGAGCGAGCGTCTTTGTAGCTGAACCCGGCCAGAACATATAATGGGATCGAGGTCATTTCAATCGCGAGGAACAGCATGACCAGGTCGGCTGCCCCGCCCATCAGGATCATCCCAAAGGTGGAGGCGAGAAGCAACAGGTAAAACTCCCCGCGCTTCCCGATCAGCCCGCTGTCCATCGCGAACAGGCTGGTGATCGCCGCGCCGGCCAGCGCGATCATCTCGAAAACGAACGACAGCCAGTCCCAGCGCAGCATCCCGCCCCACACCAGCCCGGAATTCCCCACCGGGTGTGAAAATACCGCGGTCAAAATGGCGATCACCAGCAGCCCGAAGCTGGATACCCAGCCAATATTGCGCCTGCGCTCCTCTTTCCAGGCCAGATCGAAAGCCAGGACCAGCACCCCCAGCACAATCAGCCCGATCTCCGGTAGGATCGCCAGGATCATCGAAGGGTCATAAGCCGCTGCAGTCACCTATGCACCTCCCACCAAAGACAGCACGTGATTCACTCCAGACGAGATCATAGGCACCATCAATCCCGGCAGCACCCCAAGCCCGATCATGGTCAGGGATAGGAGGCCGATAGCGACCTTATCCAGGGGTTTTTCCGGTTCAATTTTTTCATATTCCGGGGACAGCTCTCCAAAAAAGACCTTCCCGATGACCCGAAAGATATATGCGGCGGTGATCACCACCCCGAGAACGGCGATGACCGCCAGAATCGGAGCAACCTGCCAGAAACCCATGAATATCGGGAACTCGGCGACGAAACCCGAGAACCCCGGCATGCCCATCGAAACCAGGCCGCCGATGATGAACCCGACCCCGGCCCACGGCAGGCGCTTCATCAAGCCGCCGAGCTGGGCGATATCCCGCGTATGGGTCCGATCGTAGACCATGCCGACAATCGCGAAGAAGAGAGCCGTCATCACGCCGTGAGAGAACATCTGCATCCCGGCCCCGGTCAGCCCATCCCGGTTGAGGGTAGCGAAGCCGATCAGGACCAGGCCCATGTGCGAGACGGAGGAAAAACCGATCACATACTTGAAATCGGTCTGGATCATGGCGATAAACGCCCCATAAACCACGTTGATGGTTGCCAGCACGAGGATGAGCCACGACCAGTAATGCGCCCCATCCGGCAGCAGCGAGATGGCAACCCGCAGGGCCGCGAACGCACCGACCTTCATCTCAACCCCGGCCAGCAGCATGGAGACAGCGGTCGGCGCAGCCACATGGCCATCCGGCGCCCAGCTGTGGAACGGGAAGATGCCGCCCAGGACCGCGAACCCAAAGAAAACCACCGGGAACCAGATGCGCTGGAATGCCGTGCTGAAGCCGGCCTTCTCCAGCGCCAGCAGGTCGAACGTGTGCAGCCCGGAGGCGAAGTACATGGCCAGCGCGCCGACCAGAGCAACCACGCTGCCGATGAAGAGGTACAGGGTCAGCTTCATGCCCCCGTACTCGCGCGTTTTTGGGTATCCCCACACCACGATCATCAGGTACTTGGGGAATACCGCGATCTCGAAGAAGAAGAAAAGCTGAAACAGGTCCAGGGATACAAAAACGCCGAAAACACTGGTGGCGAGGAACATCAGGAAGGCGTAATACTCGCGCGGCCGGTCTTCGACCCCCCAGGAGATCATCACCCCGCAGAACACCACGATCCCGGTGAGCAGGACCAGGGGCAGCGAGATCCCATCGACACCCATGTAATACGAGATCCCCAGGGCGGGGAGCCAGGGCACGTGCTCGACAAACTGGTAGCCGCCGGCGCTAATGGAGTAATTGATAAAAGTCCACAGGGATAGCAGCAGGCTGATCGCCGCGGCAGCCAGAGAAATGACCCGGACTTCTGTCTTCCGGTCAGCCGGGATCACCAGCAGCAGAAGGCCGGCAGCGAGCGGAGTGAATACGATGACGCTCAAAATAGGGAAAGGCATCCAGCACCTCGTCTACCGGCTGACCGGGAGCATTTGTACTGCCAGGTTAATGATGTTCAGGATCCAGCTCGGCCAGACCCCGATCGCGAGCATCAGCGCCATCAGCGGGGAGATAACCAGGATCTCGCGCGGCTTGATCTCGGGCAGGCGGCCGGTCCAGTTCTGGTTGAGCGGTCCGTGCAGCACCTTTTTCAGCGCCTTGAGGATGTACGCGCCGGTGAAAAACAGGCCGATCATGCTCAGTGCGGTAGCCAGCGTAAAGATCG
>JAJYJF010000100.1 GCA_021796375.1 Chloroflexota bacterium
TGCCGGTCGGGGGGCTCCAGGCGCAGCCGGTCGAACAGCACCGTCGAGAGCTGCTGGGTCGAGTTCAGGTTGAAGCTCTGCCCCACCGCTTCGTAGATCTGCAGCTCGATCTGGTTGAGGCGCTTGCGCAGCTCTTCGGACATATCCCGGAAGATAGCCGGGGCCACCGCGATCCCGGCCATTTCCATGTCCGCCAGGACGGTCACCAGTGGCATTTCGATCTCATCCAGCAGGCGGGTGCAGTTCTGAGCCTCCAGGTCGGCCTGGAGGATCGGCATCAGCTGCAGCACGGCTTCAGCGTCATCCCCGGCGTAAGCGGCGGCCGCCGCGACCGGCACCTCCGCCATGCTGATCTGGGTTTTGCCCTTTCCGATCAGTTCCTCGATGTGGGTCATCTCTTTATTGAGGCGGATCCAGGCCAGGTTTTTCAGCCCCAGGTTGCGCGAGGCCGGGTTGATCAGCCACTCGGCCAGCATCGAGTCAAACGCCAGCGGCGCGGCGCGCAGCCCGCTGCGCGCCAGCAGCATGAAATCGTATTTCAGGTTGTGGCCAATTTTGGGGATCTTCGCGTCGGTGAGCGGGCCGCGCAGCGCTTCGATCACGCGCGCGAGGGGCAGCTGGTCGCCCATCCCGGGGGCGTGGCCGACCGGGATGTAGTAGCCCTCGCCGGGTTTAACCGCCAGCGAGATCCCGACCAGGCTGGCCCGCATGGCGTCCGTCGAGGTCGTCTCGGTGTCGAACGCGATGATCTCCGCCGCGCCGAGCGCCTGGACCAGCCCGGCCAGGCTTTCCTCGCTGTCGACCAGGTTCACCTGGATGCGCTCCGGCAGGCTAGCCGGAACCCCGATCACCCGGATCTCATCCCCAAACAGGGATAGCTGCTGCGTCTCGGCCGGCGGGGCGGCGGCCGCCTGGATCTCGGGCTTCTTTTTATTCAGCTCGTTCAGCCGCCCGACCAGCGAGCGGAATTCCAGCTCGCGGAAAAGCGATTCAACCTCCGCCAGGTCGTACCGGCCGGTACGGGCCGCGTCCAGGTCCAAGAGAATGGGGACGTCGGTCTGGATGCGGGCCAGGCGCTGGCTGAGGTAAGCCGAGTCGCGGCCGGCCTCGAGGCGCGCCCGGGCGCCCTTGGCGATCTCCTCCAGGTGCGCGTAGACGGCGTCCAGCGTGTCGTATTTCTGCAGCAGGCTGACGGCGGTTTTTTCGCCGACCCCGGCCACTCCGGGGATATTGTCGGAGGAATCGCCCACCAGGGCCTTGTAATCCACCACCTGGTCGGGCCGCACCCCGAGAGCGGCCAGCACGTCTTCCGGGAAATAGTCCTTGGCGTCCGCCAGCTTGTTGCCGGCCAGGTTGACGATGATGCGCTCATCGACGAGCTGGAGCAGGTCGCGGTCGCCGGTGATGATCTTCACCCCCATCCCGGCCGCGGAGGCCTGGCGCGAAATGCTCCCCAGGACGTCGTCCGCCTCGTAGCCTTCCACCTCCAGCCGCGGGATTTTGAACGCATCCACCAGCTGGCGGATGCGCTCGATCTGCGGGCGGAGATCGTCCGGCATCTTTGCCCGGGTGGCCTTGTAAGCCGGGAAGTAATCATCCCGGAAGGTGCGCCCGGTATCGAAGGCCACGGCAAGGTACTCGGGCTTTTCCTGCTCGAGGATGCGCATGAGCACGCTGGCAAACCCATAGATGCCGGCGGTGGGCTCGCCGGAGGTCGTTCTCCAGCGGTCCCCGCCCGGCGCGGCGGCCGTCAGGGCAAAAAAGGTGCGGTAGGCCAGGGCGTGGCCGTCGATCAAATACAGGGTAGGTGGCATGGTTTTTCGGTTTCAAATTCAGCCCGGAAAAGACCGGTTTCCGGTTGGGTGCTTTTATTTTATCCCACATTGCCGCCCGGTTCTGCGGTTCAGCCCCCCGCCAGAAGAGGCGCTCCCGCAGCCTCAACCTTTTTGGAGACCGGCGGCAGCGAAACGCATCCGGGCCTGGCTGTAGGTCACCGCTTCCGGGAAAACCAGCGCCAGCTGGCCGGCCGGTTCGAGCTGGACCGCATAGACCATCACCCAGCCCGGGCCGCCCGGGGCAGCACGGTAGAGCACCGTCTCGGCGCCGGCGGGTTGGAACGGGGTATTCTCCAGCGCTCCCGCCAGCGCGCCCGCCCACGCGCCGCCGGTGCAGACTCCGGCGCCGGCCGGGGCCTCTCCGGTGCGCAGCAGCAGGGCGCCAACCGCCTGGCAGGCGGATGCAAGCCGCTCCAAAGCAGGGCCGTTTTCGGGCAGCCAGTTTTGCCAGGCCGGCCGGCCCGGGCTGTCCTCCCCGGCTGGGGCCTCCGGGCTCGACCCGCGGATCAGGCGCTCGATGGCGGCCGGCAGGCTGGGCAGGTAGAACGGTTTATCCAGCGTCCCATCCACACCGGGCGCGTCCGGCCCACCCGGCCCCGCCTGGGCGGCGGTGGGGAGGGCGGCGATCCGCGCCCCCGGCTGAGCCGCGCGGATCTCGGCGGCCAGGCGGCCGAAGTCCGCCTCGGGCAGATCTCCGTCGAGGATCACCAGTTGGTAGCTGCCGGGACGCCGGCAGCGCTGGACGGCTTCGTCCCCCTGGTAGGCAACCTCCACCCGGTAGCGGCCGGTCTGCTCCAGGCTCTGGCGGATCAGTTCGCCGAAGGCGGCCTGCGGGGTGGCGACGAGGATGCTGCTTTGCATAAATGGGGGATATTCTGAGTTCATTCAGATATAAAAATCGGCCAGCTGCCGCCAATCTTTAGCGATCAGGTCGATATGGGTGCGGGCCGCTCGCAGTGAATGGTGAATGGGCGATAGCCTTTTCCATTCACCATTCACTTTGCTCACCCATTGCAGGCGAGCGCGATGCGCAAGAAATCCGACGGCCTGCCCGACAGGCTGCCGTTCTTGCGCCGCAGGTACTGCTGCTCGAGCTCCGCCGGTCCCAGATCGCTGATCAGGCGCAGCCCGCGCTCTTCCAGAAAGGCGCCCGATTTTCCATCCGGGACGCCGGACACGAAGGGCTCGCTGGAGGTGGCATAGACGGCGCCCATCCTGGCCGCCCGCCGGCTGTGGTAGTCCCCGCGGACGAAAGATTCCAGCGCGTAGTCGAAGACGATCGAGCTGCCCACCCCGCAGCCCACCGCCGCGAACTTCAATACCGCGTCGACCGCAGCCGGTAAAAGGTAGTAGCTGACCCCCTCCCAAATGAAGAAAGTCTTCAGGCTTGTCTGGTAGCCCCCCGAGATCAGCGCCTCGGAGAGCGGCTGGTGGTTGAAATCCACGGGCATGAAGATGATGTGGCCCGGCAAACTGCCCAGGGCCGCGCGCAGCCGCTCCTTTTTAACCACCTGGTTGCCGGGAGAATCCACCTCGAAGACCCGCACGCTTGACAGTTGGTCCTGGAAGCGGACGGCGCGGCTGTCGAACCCGGCCCCGAGGATGACCAGCTGCTCGATGCCGGCCCACAGGGCCTCGGTCAGCAGCCGGTCGATGTGCCGGGTGCGCGCCAGCACGTGGAAATACGAGCCGGGCAGGTTATGCTCCAGCCGGGACCGGACGATCCAGAGCGGAAGGCGCAGCATGCGCTGCCATTCCGGGCCGATCAGCCGGGCGGCGAGCTGGTCCGGGCAGCGCAGCCCCGGGTCGGGCTCTCTGGCGGCGACCGCCCGCAGGTAGGTGGTCAGCTCGGCCGAGCGCTTGATCGCCGCGCCGGACCGGATCGCGGTGGGGGGATGGGCAGCTGGAGCAGTCACGAGGCTTGCCTCCTGTTCAGGCGCTTTCCTCCACGCGGCCGTCGCGGAGGTGGATGGTCCGGTGGGTGTGGGCGGCGATCCCGGGGTCGTGGGTCACGACGATGACCGTGGCGCCGCGGTCGCGGTTCAGGCTTTGCAGCAGCTCGATAATCTCTGCCCCGGACTTCGAATCCAGGTTGCCGGTGGGCTCATCCGCCATGATGATCGCCGGATCGTTCACCAGCGCCCGGGCAATGGCTACCCGCTGCTGCTGCCCGCCGGACAGCTCGTTGGGGTGATGCTTTACCCGGTCGGCGAGCCCAACCGCCTGGATGGCCGCCAGCGCCCGGTCTTTCATATCTCCCCGGTTCCCGCTGTAGCGCAGCGGCAGCTCGACGTTTTCGAGGGCGGATGCCCGCGGGAGCAGGTTGAAGCTCTGGAAGATAAATCCAACCTTACGATTGCGAATTTCCGAAAGTCCGTCGTCATCCAGCTCCGACACGGATTCGCCGTCCAGCCGGTATTCCCCGCTGGTGGGACGGTCCAGGCAGCCAAGGATGTTCATCAGGGTGGATTTCCCTGACCCCGAGGGGCCCATGATCGCCAGGATCTCCCCGCGGCGGATGCGGATCGAGACGTCGTAGAGGGCGTGCACCTCGATCTTGCCCAGCAGATAGGTTTTGGTCAGATGTTCTGCTTCGATTACCCAATCATCCATTTAGAAGCTCCTTCGCGATAGACGTACAACCCGGAGCGATGGAATCAGCGCAGCCTGCCCGATGCTTGATTTGTAAAGTCCAGTGGAGATGGTGGATTACGGCGGTGCGGGTTGGAATTTGACCTCATTATAGCATCCGGCCTGATTTTCCGTTCAAAAAAACCGGCCGCATCAGCCCCTCGATGGGCGGCGCGCGCAATGATGCTAAAAAGGATGCTGAAAATCGCATTGATGATAAAATCAGAGCATCCAGCCATCCTGACCTCCAGGAGCACCGTCGCGAGGGAACCCCTGCCCATGGACCAACACCTGCCGATCGAACGCGATCCGAACGCCCCCCCAATCCGGCTTTTTAAATCCGATTTTTTAGAGTTTTTCACCCATATCCACCCCGCGGTGATCGTCGCGATCTGGCTGCCGGTGGTCCTGATCTTCCTCGCGCTCGGGATCATCGGGCAAAAGCCGCGGTCTTCCCCGCTGATCGTGCCGGCAGGGTTCCTGGTGGGGGTCGCCGTCTGGACCTTCACCGAGTACGTGATGCACCGCTTCGTTTTTCACTACCCCGCGCGCACGCCGCGCATGCAGCGAATCACCTTTCTCTTCCACGGCATCCACCACGCCCAGCCGCAGTGCAAGACGCGCCTGGTGATGCCGCCGGCGGTCAGCATCCCCCTGGCGGCGGTCTTTTATTTTCTCTTTCGCTGGCTGGTCGGCGGGGTTCTCGGCGGGATGGACTGGGTTTCTCCGCTGTTCGCCGGTTTCGGCGCCGGCTACCTGATCTACGATCTGGCCCATTACGCCACCCACCATTTTCTGATGCGCGGCCGGGTGTTGAAGTACCTCAAGCGGCACCACATGAAGCACCACTACAAGACCCCGGACCAGCGCTACGGGGTCAGCTCCCCGCTGTGGGATATCGTCTTCCGGACGCTGCCGGATGATTAATGAGCGCATATCCCGAGGCGGAACCATGAGGATATATTTTGTATATCCGTAGGGGCGGATCAAGTAGTCTTAGGCGTTTCTACCTGGGGAAATCTGGCAATTCATTCTAGTGTAATTTCCGGTGTAGGGGGCGGCTCGCGAGCCGCCCCTACCGAAGAATATACGAAAGCTATTATTGCAGGAGCACGGCGTAACTAAAAGGTATTTTAACTAGCCCCCTAACCGCTCGATGCGCTCGGCCCGCAGGACGGGCTCCCCGCGGGCGGGATCGCGCTCCAGCACGCCGCTGACCAGCAGCGGCTCGCTCCCCGAGAGGCGCGCGGGCAGGCGCCGGTAGACGTCGGGGGAGATGATCACCTCCAGCATTCCGTCCAGGTCTTCCAGGGTCAGGAAAGCCATCAGGCCGCCTTTTTCCGTCCGGCTGCGGCGCCAGGCCATGCGCATCCCCGCCACGCGGACCCGCTCGCCGGGCTTTCCCAACGCCTCCACCGTGCTCAGCGCCCCCGCCTGGCGGATCCTCTCCGCGTACAGCTCCAGCGGGTGAGCGTCGACGCTGATCCCCAGGATTTCTTCCTGGGCGGCCACCCGCTGTCTGAGCGGCCATTCTTCCCCTTCCTGATCCTCCCAGGCGAAGAGCGCCAGCTGGCCCATCTGCCACGGCGCCTGCTCGAGCTTCGCCAGCAGCCCGGGGATGGTCCCCAGTCCGTCGAGCGCCCCGCAGCGGATCAGGTTTTGGGCTTCCCTGGGCGAAGGATCCACCCGCGCCAGGAAATCCGCCAGCGCCGCGAACGGCCTGCCGCGCAGGATGCGGCCCTGAGTGCGGCGGGTGAGATCCCGGACCTGGTCGAGACCCATGTAAAGGACCGGCGCGCCCCCGGGGTAGCTCACGCTGAACTCGGGTTGGGAGTGGTTGATATGCGGCGCCCGCAGGGTGAGTCCCATGCGGCGCGCTTCGGTCAGGTAGACGCGCTGGCTGTAATACCCACCCCAGTTGGCCAGCACCGCGGCCATAAACTCAGCCGGAAAATGCGTTTTGCACCAGGCGCCGTTCCAGGCCAGCTGGGCGTAGGAGGCGGCGTGCGCTTTGGGGAAACCGTAGCCGGCAAACGCCGCCATCATCTCCCAGATCCGCCCGCCGACGTCCGGGTCGATGCCGCGCCGCTCCTGGGAGCCGGCGATGAACTTCTCCCGGAGCAGCTGCATCTGCCGGCCGGGGTCGAAGTGGCTCATCGCCCGGCGCAGCAGGTCGGCCTCGGCCAGGCTGAGCCCGGCAAGCTCGTGCGCGATGCGCAGCACCTGCTCCTGGTAAAGGATCACCCCGCAGGTCTCGCCCAGCAGCGGCTCGAGGGCGGGGTGCAGGTGGGTTACGGGCTCTTCCCCGTTGAAGCGGCGGACGAACGCATCTTTGAGCCCGCCTTTGAGCGGGCCCGGCCGGTAGAGCGCCAGTGCCACCATCAGATCGTCCGCGCTGCGGGCGTGGATCTCCCGCAGGGTGGCGCGCATCCCGGGACTCTCGATCTGGAAGCAGCCGATCGTGCTTCCACGTTCCACCCGGTCGGCGGTTTCCGCGTCGTCGCCCGGGATCCGCTCGAGCGCCTCCAGCGGGCCAGTGAACTCTGTGCGCCGCCAGGAGTAGATCGCCTCGGCCACGTCCCCCAGCACCGTCAGCCCGCGGATCCCCAGCAGGTCCAGCTTGATCAGCCCCAGGGCGGTCAGGGAATCGAGGTCCATCTGTGTGATAGGGATGCCCTGGCTGCCCGATCGCTGCAGGGGGACCAGGTCGGTCAGCGGGCCCGGCCCGATCACCACGCCGCCCGGATGCATGGAGAGGTGGCGCGGCAGCCGCAGCAGGGCGTTGGCGTCCTTGAAAATCCGCTGGTGGCGCGGATCCGGGTAGGCCGCGGCCAGCCCGGCGTACGGCGATTCGGGGGCGGCTTCTTCCTCCTCGCCCTCCCGCGAAGGGAAGAAATGATACGGCAGGCTTTCAACCAGCTCGCGGACCTGGGCGGGCGGCAGGCCGTAGGCCTTGGCCACCTCGCTCAACGCAGAGCGCGGCCGGAAGCGGTTCACCGTCCCGGCCATCGCCACCCGTTCGGCGCCGTAAGTCTCAAATACGTGCCGGATCACGCCCTCCCGGCGGCGCGAGCACAGGTCGGTGTCGATATCCGGCGGGG
>JAJYJF010000101.1 GCA_021796375.1 Chloroflexota bacterium
AGGAGGCCCTGGAAAGAGCCAAAGCCACCCCCTAAGGACCTGGTTGGGTGGTAAACATAACCCGATCCTGAGGTGGTAAACATAACCCGATCATGGGTGGTAAACCACGCCCGGCTATTGACAGCGGACTTTAAGAAAACCGTGCATCCGGGGTGCATCCCGATTGGATGCCGCTGGCGAAATCCCGCATTGGACCTGACCCCCGGAATAGAACATCCGGGGCGTTACGCGAGGGAAAAGGAGAAATCCAGCCCTCCCCTTCCCTGCCCGAAGGGCCGCCGAGCCTTTTTTGCGAGGCGTCAGGGGTGGAGGCTGGGGGGTCAGGTCCCAAGGGCGAATCCAGGTCCATTGATCTCAAACGAGGTTCGCCAACGGGACCCAATTTCGCGGCCAATTCCTCGTTCCGGCCGTAGGGGCGGTTCGCGAACCGCCCCTACAAGAGCCAGGATAATTTCCCACAGCAGTGAAATGCACCCGAATCCGGCCGCGGAGGGCTCGCCGGGGTGGGCGGGTTTCCTCGATCCATCCCGCGAAAAACCCCGATCCGGAACGGGTGTTATAATCTTAAATACTTTTGCCCGCAGATTTTGGTCCAGGGTTTTGTGGGGCTGCAGAAGAGGACCTTGCCGCCTGCGCCGCCCAGCAGCCACTGGAGCCATCTTCCATCCCGCATCGCCGGGAGAGTTTTTTGAATGGACGGGTTGCCGGATGGGGCTGGCCAAATTTTGGGGGCTTGAAAATGCTCGATTAGGAGAAATATCATGCCCGATTCCCACCCTCTAAAAACCGCAGCGCCTGATCCGCTGAACGAGGAGACCTATCGCCTTCTGGTGGACAGCGTCAGAGATTACGCGATCATCATGGTCGATCCCCAAGGGATCATCTCCAGCTGGAACGAGGGCGCGCGGCGTATTAAAGGCTACACCGCGGACGAAATCATCGGGAAGCACCTTTCTATTTTCTATACACCCGAAGACATTCAAACCGGCAAGGCCGAGAAGGAGCTGGAGGCTGCCGCCAGAGAAGGCCGCTTCGAGGATGAGGGCTGGCGGGTGCGCAAAGACGGCAGCCGGTTCTGGGCGAACGTCGTGATCACCGCTCTCTACAACCAGGATGGGAACCTGCGCGGGTTCGCCAAAGTGACCCGCGATATGACGGAACGCAAGGCGGCGGAGGAAGCCCTGGCCCAGAAAGCCGCCTCTGAAGCCCTCTCCCGCCGCGCGCAGGAGATCCTGGAGATCTCCACCCCGGTGGTTCAGGTCTGGGAGGGGATCATCCTCGCCCCGGTGATCGGCTCGCTGGACAGCCAGCGCACCCAGCAGCTGACCGAGAAGATCCTGCACGGCATCGTCGAGACCCGCTCCACCATTGCCCTGGTGGATATCACCGGGGTGCCCGCGGTGGATACCCAGACCGCCCGGCACCTGATCGAATCGATCAGCGCCGTGCGCCTCCTGGGCGCCGACGTGATCCTGACCGGGATCCGTCCGGCCATCGCCCAGACGCTCGTCCACCTGGGGGTCGATCTGGCCGGGGTAACCACCCGCTCCTCCCTCTCGGCCGGGCTGCGCGCCGCGATGGAGCGGCTCGGGATGCGGGTCGCGAGCACGGACCCGGATTAGGCATCGGAGAACCCTGATGGCTAACGAGCGCATCTCTGTCATTAAAGTGCGGGAAACCTTGATGGTGACGATGCCCGCCGATCCGGATGATTCCACGATCACCGCCTTGCAGGAGGAGGTGCTGCAAGCCATGGCGCGTTATGAGGCCAGCGGCCTGATCCTGGACATCTCGGCCGTCGAAACGATGGATTCCTTTTTTGCCCGCACCGTCGTCGAGACGACGCGCATGGTGGAACTGATGGGCGGGAAAACCGTCATCGCCGGGATGCGCCCCAGCGTGGCGATCACCGCGACCCAGCTGGGATTCACCTTCGGAAACACCAAAACCGCGCTGGACGTCGATTACGCGCTCGACCTGTTAGGGGATCGCCATCCCCGGAGACCCGGCCATGGTCGTTGAAAGCTACGGGGAAGTAGACATCTTAGACGAAAGTCATATCGTGACGGTACGAAAAACCATCCGCGAGGCTGCCTCGCGGATCGGTTTTGGCGTCACCGATGTCACCCGCATCGTCACGGCCGGCTCCGAGCTGGCCCGCAACGCCTTCCATTATGCGGGCCGCGGGGTCATGCGCTGGCAAGAAGTGGAAAACGGCCAGTCTATCGGGATCGAGCTGGTGTTCGAAGATCACGGCCCGGGGATCGCCAACCTGGAGCAGGCGCTGGAGCCTGGCTATTCCACGAGCGGCGGGCTGGGGATGGGGCTGCCGGGGACCAAACGGTTGATGGATGAAATGGATATCCGATCCCGGGTCGGGGAGGGGACCACGGTGACGGTTCGCAAATGGAGAAGAAAGTAATTCACATCGCCCACGCGATCGACGCCGCCGCAGCCCATCACGCCGCGAAAGAGGTGGCGAGTTCGATTGGCTTCAACCCGCAGGCTTGCGAAGAAATCGCAATCGCCGTCAGCGAGCTGGCTACCAACCAGTATACCCACGCGAAAGGCGGACAGATCGTCATCGAGCCTATCGCCGGAGAACGGGCGGGGATTCTGGTGGAAGCGCTCGATACCGGCCCGGGGTTTGCCGACCTGGAGCAGGCGCTGGCCGACGGCTTTTCCTCAACGGGCGGGCTGGGCCTGGGCCTGGGCAGCGTGAACCGCCTCATGGATCAATTTGAAGTCCAGTCGCTGCCCGGCCAGGGCGCCCGGATCACCTGCAAGCGCTGGCTGCATCCAGAGCTGGCGGAAAAAGGCTCCCCGCGGCTGGATATCGGCGTCGCCACCCGCCCGCTCCCCGGGACAAGCGTGAACGGGGATTCCTTTGTCATCAAACAATGGAAAGATCACGCCCTGGTTGGGGTGATCGATGGCCTGGGACACGGCCAGCTCGCCAGCCTGGCATCCACGGCAGCCCGCCAGTTTATCGAAACCCACCCGGACCAGCCGCTGGAGGCCCTTTTCCGCGGCACCGCGCGTGCCTGCCTGGCGACGCGCGGGGTGGTGATGGCGCTGGCCCAGTTTGATTTTGCGGGGCCAGCCCCGGATGGAGAGCATTCTCCGGATTCCCCGGCGGGCAGGTTCTTATTTGCCAGCGTCGGGAACATCGAAGTCCGCCTCCTGGGCGCCCGCGCTGATTTCAAGCTCCGCCGCGGAATTATCGGACCCAGCGCGCCCAATGCCCCGGTCACGGAGCACCGCTGGACCCGGGAGAGCCTGTTGATCCTGCACTCGGACGGGCTGACCACCCGCTGGCAGCCGCAGGATTTTCCCAACCTGGCCGCTGTTTCAGCCAGTGAGGCAGCCCAGGAGCTGTTGAACTCGCTGGCCAAAGACAACGACGACGCCACCGTGATGGTGGTCAAGTCGCGCAGAAAGGACGGCGCCGGGTGAGCGAGGAGCATCTCCCGCGGGAATCAGCCCGGGCGCAGGAAGCGATCCGCGCGCTGCAAGAAGAGCTGCTGCGCACCAACTCGGAGGTGATGCAGCTCACCCTCGAGCTGGAAGAGCGGATCTCCGAGCAGACCACCCTGGCGGCTGAAAACCGGCGCAACAAAAACCTGCTGGAGGCCATCTTTGAAACCGACCCGGCCGGGTTAGCGGTGGTCATCGGGCCCGAGCTGAGGTTTGCGTATGTCAACCCGGCCTACCGGTTTATCGCCCCGCAGACCGGCATGGAGCTGCTCGGCCAAACCTACGAGGAGGTCTGGGTCGTTGAAGGCTCCGACTGCTGCGCGAACCAGATCCAGCA
Source organism: Chloroflexota bacterium (assembly GCA_021796375.1). Classification (GTDB taxonomy): domain Bacteria; phylum Chloroflexota; class Anaerolineae; order Anaerolineales; family Anaerolineaceae; genus JAJYJF01. Next base: position 3,815 of record JAJYJF010000101.1, read on the forward strand.
GGTGGTGAAAAGCGGCCAGCCTTATCAAACCCTGAACTATAAACGCCATTTCAAAGATGGCGCCGTCCGGAACTTCACCTTGCAGGTCCGGCGTTTCGAATGGGATGATGAACCCGCCGCGCTGATCGCCCTCTGGGATACCACCCGGCAGAAGTCCATCGAGAACGCCCTGCGGGCCAGTGAAGAGAAGTTTCACACGATTACCGATTTCACCTTCGATTGGGTGTATTGGATCGGACCGGACCGGCGCCTCCTCTACTGCTCGCCTTCCTGCGAGCGCATCACCGGCCGCACCTCGCAGGAGTTCCTCGAACGCCCCGAGCTGCTGACGGAAATTGTCCACCCGGATGACCGCGAGCGGATGGAGCAGCATTTTGCCAGCGCCTCCCACCTGCTGGACACGGAGACCCTGGAATTCCGCATCCTGACCGCGGACGGCCAGGAGCGCTGGGTCGGGCACCTGTGCCAGCCGGTCCTCTCCCCCGAGGGCCGGCTGCTCGGCCGGCGCGCCTCCAACCGGGATATCACCGGCCAAAAACAGGACCAGATCCACATCCGCCAGAGCGAGACCCGCTACCGCGAGCTGGCCGAAAGCATCACCGATATCTTTGTCGCCTATGACGCCGAGCTGTGCCTGATCTACAGGAATAAAGCCGCCGAAGAATTTACGCGGATTCCAAACCAGCTGGTGATCGGGAAGGGGTTTGAAGACCTCTACCCGGATCTGGTGGGCTCGCAGATCCACCAGGTTTACCGGGAGGTCCTCCGGACCCGCCAACCGCAAACCTCGGTGAACCACTGGATCCGACCGCAAGATCAGCGCGAATTCTACCTGGAGAGCAACGTCTACCCTACCCGAGAAGGGCTGGCGGTGTGGAGCAGGGACATCACCGAGCGCAAGAAGATGGAGGAGGCGCTGGCGGAGAGCGAGCAGCGCTTCCGTTCGGTGCTGGAGACCTCATTGGACGTGGCTTACCGGCGCGACCTGCAGCGCGACCGCTATGATTACCTGAGCCCGGTGGTGGAGCAGGTGCTCGGGTATCCGGTCGAAGAGATGGCGGCCCTGCCGACCTACCGGTTCATGGAGTACGTCCACCCGGAGGACCGGGGATCTTTACAAAACGAGCTGGATCAGGCCGTTCGGGCCGGGAAAGGCAGGCTGTTGTACCGCATCCGGACCAGGCAGGGGATCTACCGCTGGGTCGCCGACAACGTATCCATCACGGTTGACCAGGCAGGGAATCCGCTCTATCTGACGGGCATCCTGCGGGATCTTACCGCGATGCGGCAGGCCGAGGCCAGCCTAAGGCGCGCGGATATGGAAATCGAGGTGCAGCGCAAACTCCTGGAACAGCGCGAGCAGGAGCGGATGCAAATCGCCCGCGACCTGCACGACGGCCCCGTCCAGGATATTCTGGGGACAATTTATGCCATCCAGGAGCTGCGCTACGGGCTGGGGGATCAACCGGAGACCGCCGGAAAGTTGGCTCAGATTCAGGAGAGCCTGAACCGCCAGGTCGGCGAGCTGAGGGCATTTGCCGGGGATCTGCGCCCGCCTGCGCTCGCCAAGTTCGGGCTGGTCCAGGGGATCGACGCGCATCTCGACACGTTTAGCGAGAAGCACCCAAAGATCAGCGTGAAATTTTCTCACGACGAGATGGAGGGGGAACTGCTGCCGGGGACGCAGCGCCTGGCGATCTACCGCATCTACCAGGAGGCGATGAATAACGTCCTCAAACACACCCGGGCCGACGAGGTCCGGATCCGGCTGCAGAAAGAGAACGGGAAAATAATCCTGGAGGTCAAAGACAACGGGGACGGCTTCGACGTTCCGGAAGACTGGCTGGAGCTGATCCGGCAGGGTCACCTGGGGCTGGCCGGGATGCGCGAGCGGGCCGAGGCGATGGGCGGCGCGCTGGAGGTCGACTCGCGGCCCGGGGCAGGGACGCGCATCCGGGTGAGCGTCCCGCTCCAGACGGCTGCGAGCCCCCAGTAAAATCCCTGGGATCCGCCGCGGGCCCGGAGCCGGTGGAGAACCCGGATGAGAAATAAAACCGGGGCTGCCCGGGAGAGCGGCAGCCCCTGAGTGCGGCGGACGGCGCGGGGGGTCAGTCCGGATTTTCTTTGCTCAATGCTTCGAGCCGGCGGTCGACCGCATCCAGCGCGCCCTGGAGCCGGCTTTTCTGCTGCTCCAGGTGAGCTTTTTCCGCTTCCGGGGCCAGCACCCGGAAAGGCCCTGCCGCGCCCCTGCCCCAGGGTCGGTGAAATCTCGCCCCGGGCCTCTGGCAGCGCCCGCTCCAGCTGGCTTGCCTTTCCCCGCACGGCCCCATCCCCCCTCCAACCGGGCCGCCTCCAAAAGGTCCTGTTCCATCTCCGTATGGCATTTCATGCTCCTCTCTGGTATCTTTCCAGCGTTTCTAGGTTGATTTTGATCCCCGTTCCAATAACTGCGAGACCAGGTCGCGCGCCCTGCCCAGCTCGCGCTTCCAGCTCTCTAGGGCTTCCGTGCCCTGGGCGGTGAGCTGGTAAATGCGCCGGGGCGGTCCCTGGGTCTGGCTGGTCTCCCAATCCGACTGCACCCAGCCCAGGGCTTCCATTTCGCGCAGGGTGCGGTATACCACGCTGGGGTGGATGGCGCCCACCCCCAGCTTATCCAGCTCAGCGAGTAGGGTATATCCATGGCTGGCGCGCTCCCGGAGCAGGACCAGGAGCGCGGGTTCGATCAGCGCCACCGTCAACGGCGTATGGCGCTGCTGCCAGGGGGGCCCGCCTCCCATCATCCAACCGCGTCCATGTCTTGGCATTTCGGTAACCTCCTCCGGCTTATGGTTCTGGATCGATCTTAGCACGCTATTCTATTGATGTCAATAGGTTAATATAGAATAATCTATTGAAACATTTATAGAGGGCGTCCGCCGCCCACGGTGAAAGATATAGCCATCGCAGCGCGTCCCGCGGCTGCCCGCCCGTCTCGCGGCTGCCCGCCAGCCGCTCCTCTTCTGTTCGAAGCGCCGCCTCTTCATTCACAATATATTGATAAATTTACAAGTATATTTCTAAATATAATATGAATTTATTTGAATAAGTGCTATAATCATGAGAAACGGCGAGGAGAAGGTGATGGAGGAGACAACCCCGAGCAAACCCCCCTTGAACGCGCAGAGCGACGTCGAGAGCCCTACCGCGGCGGCCCCCGAAATCACCGCCGAAATGCTGGTGGGGAACAAAATCCGCGAGCTGCGCAACCTGCGCGGGCTGTCCTTGCGCAAGCTGGCCGAGCGCAGCGGGCTCAACATCAACACCCTCAGCCTGGTGGAAAATGGGAAAACCTCTCCCTCGGTGAGCACCCTGCAGCAGCTGGCCCGCGCCCTGGACGTGCCTCTGGCGGCCTTCTTCGCCTCTGAACCCATTTCGCTGCGGGTGGTGTTCACCTCGCACGCCCACCGTCCGGAGGCGACGTTCAGCAACGCGCAGATGGAGAACCTGGGGAGAGACCTGGCCGGGAATGCCGTGCAGCCCTTCCTGGTCACCCTGATCCCCGGCACCGGCAGCGGCGAGCATATGATCGTCCACACCGGGCACGAGTTCGTCTACTGTCTCAAGGGAAAAGTATTCTACCTGATCGAGGAGAAAGCTTATCTCCTGGAGCCCGGGGACAGCCTGGTGTTCGAATCGCATCTCCCCCACCGCTGGCAAAACGTCTGCGA
>JAJYJF010000102.1 GCA_021796375.1 Chloroflexota bacterium
TTATTCACCGCGCGGGCAATCCCCATGAAGACAGGGGTTGCGGTGGGCGTTGGCGTGATCGTGGCGGTTGGGGTAATCGTTGGCGTTTTCGTTGGCGGCCGGGGTGTGAAGGTGGGGTGATGGGTGGAGGTGGGGGTCAGGGTGATGGTGCTGGTCGGGGTCGGGGTGGCGCCCAGATGGATGATCAGGTTTTCCCCGACGTAAATGGAATCCGTCGATAATAAATTTAACGACTTTAAATCCGCAACCTTTACCCCATAGGCGGAGGCGATCGTGATCAGGGTTTCGCCATACTGCACGGTGTGGACGATGGACCCGTCCGGACCGGGGGTGGAGGTGATAATCGGGCTGAAAGGCATCGGGGTATCGCCCGTGCCTGAGGAGCTGTCGGGTGTCACCGCGGCCTGGGCGGGAGCCGACCCCGGGGCGCTGGCGAGGTATGCCACGTCGATCGTGTAGTAAACGACCCCTTCCGAATCTGCCTCGCCCGCGCCAATATCCGTGAAGGCCGGGTTCATCATCGTGTTCCAATGCGGGGTATCTTTGGTCCATGAGGCCACCGCCTCAGCGGCGGTTGCACCGGTCCCATAATAGACGTTTTCGGAGAGGACAAACCGCTTCCCGCCGCCGTAGCCCGCGGAAGCCGCGCGGGCATTCGGGTTCGTCCCGCCCTGCCCGGTATGGGTGGCGGTGTTGATGGATGCCTGGTAATTCGACTGGCCCTGGGCCGAGCTCATCAGGGGGTTGTTGACCTTGAGGGCAGCCAGACCGTGCGCGGCGCGCAGCGAATTCACGCCGTCGATCAGCTCGGCGGGAGAGCTGGCGGGGGATGACGCCGCGGCTGCCTCCCCGGCGGCGAAGAAGGCCAGAATCCAGACCGCGATGATCATTTTGGGTAGGGCGCGCATGCACCGCTATTATAACCGCATGTCCGCGGGTAAAAACAAAAGATCCCCGGGCGAAAATGACTCCCGGAGATCCTTCCATCGGGTAAAGAAGTGGTTATCAGGCCGCGGTGTCGCGAACGAGCGATTCTGCGGCGACCAGGAAATCGGTGGCGGAGATCATGCCGACCAACTCTTCATTCTCGTTGGTGACCGGCAGGTGATGGATGTGGTGTTCGCGCATGAGCTTGGAGCATTCCTGGAGCGTGGATTCCTGGCTGACGGTGATGAGCGGGGAAGACATGATCTCGCGGACGAGGATCTCGGACGGGTTGCGCTCCCCGGCAATGATCTTATCGCAAACGTCGGTCGAGGTTACGATTCCATAAGTTGGATTTTCCCCCGTCTTGCTGACAAGCAGGCTGTGAATGTACCGGCGGCGCATCAGGGTCAGGGCGTCAGACACGCTGGCATTGGGATCGACAAAAACCAGCAGGTCAATCATCCAATCTCGAACGCGCAACTGCATATTCGCTCTCCTTTCAGGGTCGAGGACTATGGACCGTTAAAATCACACGCCGGTTTCCCGGGGATGACACCTGATATTAGTTTACAAGAAATGCAGGAGAAAGTCTAGCGCGGCGCGCTCACGCCAACCTGCTGGCACATCTCGAGGACCGGGCAGGCGGAGCAGCGCGGCCGGAGCGGAGTGCAGATGTGCTTGCCGAAGGGCACGAGCAGCTCGTTCAGCCGGATCCATTCCGGCTTTGGGACGGATTTTTCCAGCGCCAGGGTGGTTTCCTCCGGGGTGCGGGTCGCGGCCAGCCCCCAGCGGTTCGTGATGCGGTGAACGTGGGAGTCCACGCTGATCGCGGGCATCCCGCAGCCGAGCCCGAGCGCCAGGTGAGCGCACTTGACGCCCACCCCGTTGAAGGACAGCAAGAGCTGCTCGTCACACGGCAGGTCGCTCTGATAATGGGTGACGACCTGCTCGGCGATCGCCTGGATTTGCCCGGCTTTGCGCTCCGCGAACGAGCAGGGCTCGATCAGGGATTGGATCTGCTGGGCGGTGAGCTGGCTGATCTCGAGCGGGGTGCGCGCCGCGTTGAGCAGGCGCAGGGAGGCCGGGAGCGAAACCTCATCCAGGGTGCGGATGGAGATGATGCACCCGACCAGCTGCTCGAACAGGCTTTTGTATCCCTGGTCGGCCAGCGCGAACATGGCCGCCCTGGGGTACGGCTGGACGGCCGCGGAGATCCTTTGGAGCGCGACCGGCAGATCAAATGGGCGCTTGGTCATGCAGATATTATAGATAGACGACCCGATTGGTGCAATTTATTTCGCCGGCGAACCCCGGGGGCGGCCGTCGAGGGAATCCCATGCTTTTCATCCTGACGATGTTGCGCTATAATCCTATGTGTAAATTACATATATCTGGTCCGAACAGGAAGGGAATCTTTGCCAGCTGAGTGTGATTGTTCGCAGTCCGAATGCCGCTGCCGGGGAGGAGACGTCCGCGGGGCCATCCAGCCGCGCATCCTGCTCGAGCTTGCCAGGGGTCCTGCCTGCGGGTACGACCTGCTGGAGGCGTTGAAGCGAGATCCTGGCGGGGCGGAGCCGGACACCGGCAACCTGTACCGCACCCTGCGCTGGATGGAGCAGAGCGGCTGCGTGAAATCGGATTGGGAAACCTCGAGATCGGGCCCGGCGCGCCGGGTTTACGAGATCACCCCGACCGGGTGGGAGCATCTCGATGAATGGGCGGAAGTCCTGGGGCGAACCCGCCGCTGGCTGGATGATTTCCTGGAAGGATATACATCACTACGGAGGATTTATGAGCGTATCTGAAAGTTTTGAGAACGAGCAGACCTGTGCCTGTGGGGGCAGCTGCGGCTGCGGGAACAACCACCAGGCGGAATATCTCTCTCGTGAGGAATATATCACGCGGCTGGAGGAATATCTGGTTGATCTGAAAGCCGAGATCCAGGCGGTCGAGGCAGAGCTCAGCGAGCTGCGCCAGACAGCCTGATCCCCGTGCATCGAAGAAGGATCGAGAACCAGGCTTCCGGTTCTCGATCCTTCTGTTCCACCCGCAGGTGGGACGATCAGGGGTTGGCTGCGGACCGGGCGGCCTGCAGCAGGTGCTGGGCAGCGGGCTTCAGCGCCTGGGCATCCACGGCGGCGTGGCTGATCACCGGCCTGGCTGCCTTGAAACCGTCCGCGAACAGCTGCGCAACCGCGGAAGCCGCGTTATCGACCAGCGTGGGGGTAAAGGTCATCATCAGCAAGGCCAGCACCACGATCGAAAGCAGCAGGATCATGCCCACTCGCCGGAAGAACCGCCTCAACTCTGCCTGCTCGCGCAGTTTTTTCTCCGTTTTCTCTTCCAGCCGGTGAGCGTAGATCATCGACATCTCTTTGGCTGTAACTCTCCTCAATTCGGCACCTCCTGATTAGGGTTCGTTGGGTTGCTCCTGGGTGATAGGATGCAATCCTCATGCCGGGAGCCGATTATTTATGCAAATTTTCCGTAAAACCCATTCATAATCTGGCATAATGGTTGCATCATGAACTGCAACCGCCCGGGCTGATATATACCTGGGGTGAGGGATTGATGCCTGCCGCCAGTTAGAAGGACAGCTTGCTATGTGTGGACGGTTTACCCTGATTCTCGACCCCGCTGATCTTCGCGAAGAGCTGAACCTCGGCGAAATTCCGGAAGGGCTTCCACCGCGCTACAATGTTGCCCCCTCACAGCCGGTTGCGGTTGTCCGCGACGCCGGCGCGCGGGCGGTTGAGTTTTTCCAATGGGGATTGATCCCGAGCTGGGCCAAAGACCCATCGATCGGCAGCCGGATGATCAATGCCCGCTCCGAAACCCTGCTCGAAAAGCCATCTTATAAAACGGCTTTCAGCCGCCGGCGCTGCCTGGTGCTTGCCGATGGATTCTACGAGTGGCACCACCCGGCGGGGAAAAATGCACGTCCGCAGCCGTACTATTTTCGCCTGGCGGACGGCAAGCCATTCGCTTTTGCCGGGCTGTGGGATTTCTGGCAGTCGGGTGACGGCTCGGAGGTACCCAGCTGCACGATCATCACCTGTCCGGCAAACGAGCGCGTGGGCGCTTACCACGACCGGATGCCGGTCATCCTGGATGGCGGGCATCTGTGGCCCTGGTTGGACCCGCAGGCAAAGCCGGCCGATCTGCTGGCCCAGCTGGCGCCGTATCCAGCCGAACGCATGTCGGCCTACCCCGTCTCGAATCTGATCAACAACCCATCCAACGATTCTCGGGATTGCGTCGTCCCGCTCTCAAACCTCGATCCAGACCAGACCCTCCTGCCGGGCATGCCGTAATCCCTCACCCGGCTGCCCCAACCTGATTCACCGCCCTGGGAAACTTTCGCTGCCAGCACCGGAGCCAGAAACATGTCGTTGCGAGTAAAAACCGCCTTGCTAATTGGGGCTGCGCTGGCCGCCCTCGTGCTGGTATTATATATTCTCCTCTCCCGGACCCTGGTGGGTGGGTTCAGCAACGTGGAGAAGCGGAACGCGAACATGGACATCCAGCGCGCTCACGCAGCCATTCTGTCGCTCCAGGCGGGTATGGACCAGATGGCTGTGGATTGGGCGGTCTGGGACGATGCCTACCAGTTCGTCAAGGACGGAAACGCCGCTTTCATCTCCAACAACATCAACCCGTCCTCACTCAAACCGGTAAACATCGATCTTCTGGTGTTTTTTAATACGTCCCGCCAGCCAGTTTATTCCGTCGAATACGATTGGAATACCAACCAGCCGCACCCCGTTTCCCCAGACCTGATCCGCCTCATCACCGCGCACCCGGCTGTGCTGGCGACCACCTCGGTCGATCGGACCCAATCTGGGCTGGTCAGCCTGGGGGGCCGCACTCTGGTCCTGGGGGTACACCCGGTGACGGATTCAAAAGGGGAAGCCGCGCCGGACGGGGTGCTAGTGGTGGGCCATTACCTGGAATACGAGCTGGAATCGATGCAGAACTCGACCCAGCTTTCGTTTTCGGCCACGCCGCTCGATGCCGCCCAGAAAGATCCCGGCGCCCAGGAGGTTCTTAAAAATCTGGCCGGTGGGGGAAACTACCTCAAGGTAGAGAACGCCACGACCCTGGACGGCTACCAGATCGAAAAAGACCTGTTCGGGGATCCGGCTTTTCTGCTGGACGTCCAGATGCCCCGCCCGGTTTATCTCGAAAGCCAGGCTGCCCTGCGGTCGCTGATCGCTTCGCTGGCGCTGGTCGGGCTGATCTTCATGGCCATCACCATCCTGCTCATGGACCGGTGGATCGTTTCACGGACGGTGCGTTTGAGCAGCCAGGTTGTGGCGATCGGCCAGCGAGGCGATCTGTCGGGCAGGGTTCCGGTCGAAGGAACGGATGAGATCGGCCGGCTTGGAGTGTCGATCAACACCATGCTCCTGGCGCTGTCTGATTCGCTGGCCCGCGAAGCGGCCAACGAGGAGCGCTACCGGTCGATGGTCCACCAGGCCCAATATGGCATCGCGCTCGTCGACCCCGCGGACGGCGAAATCCTGGACGCGAACGACGCCTTCCGAGAGCTGGCTGGGATCCCCGCGGAAGCGCCGCGCCCCTGGCTGCTCCCCTCGTTTGGCGCCACGGCGGAGAGCCTCTTCCGGGTTCTGGCGGAGGGATCCCCGACCGGGGAGCAGATCGTCGCCGATCTCCCATGCGCCCATCCCGAGGGAAAAGTCCAGGCGCTGGAGGTGAGCGCCAACACCATCCAGTATCAGGACAAGCCGGTTTTTTTCACCTTCTTGCGCGATATCTCGGAGCGCAAGCGCCTCCAGGCGGAACGCCAGAAATTGCTCGAGGAAGCCTCCCGGCGATCCGAGGAAAATGCCAGCCTCCTCCTGGAGGTTCAGAACGAGCTGCGGGTCCGGCACGACATTGAAGCCAGGCTGGCGGCGCGCGGGAAGAACCTGGCCGGCCTGGTTTATTTACACAAGGAGCTTCTTGCGGCGCCCGCCGGCCAGATCGCGCTCCTGCCGATTCTCGATTTTCTGGCGCACATCTCCGGCGCCAGCCGGGTGGTTTTTCTCCAGGATATCCAGGGCCAGGGTCAGATCTACCACGCGGCCGAGCAGGGAGAATGGAGCGGGGGAAGCGCAGACCCGCGGCGCCCGGCGGCTGGCAGCCGCGCAGAGATCCAGCTCAGCCGGACCCCGGTCATCCGCGTTGCGCTTGACCGCGGCCAGATCGTCGCCTCCTGGCAGGCAGGTTTCCCCGAGGGTGAAAAGACGGCGGTGGTCGAGGGAGAAGGGATGGATTTCCTGCTCCTTCCACTGCACGTCCACGGCCGGCTGTCCGGGCTGTTCCTGATCGAAAGGCCGCAGAGCTCCGCGCCTCTCGATGAATCCGAAATGGGCCTGCTCTCCTCGGCTGCTTCAGCCTTCTCCATGACCTTCGAGCGCCAGGAGGCAGAGGCTACCTCGCTCCGGCGCTGGACCGAGCTCCAGGCAATGTTCCATTCCCTGCCGGAAACCTGCCTGCGGATCGACGCTGACGGACGCATCCTCGATTTCCACTTGGTCGACCAGGCGGCGGGGGAAGCCGAGCCTGAGGTCGGAAAGTACGTTTACAATATTTTCCCTCCCGCGGTGGCTGCCAGGCTGTTGGAAGGGATCCAATCTGCCCTCCACGATGGGAAAGCTACCCCCATCGAGTATTCCCTGCAGATCCAGCACATACCGCATTCCTACGAGGCGAGCCTTTCGCCGTTCCCGGGCGGCCAGGTGGTGGCTTTGATCCGGGATATTACCGACCGGAAACATGTTGAGCAGGCGTTGCGCAAGAGCGAAGAATCGATCCGGTCTCTGTACAATGTGATCTCCTCGCCGCTGCTCAACTTTTCTGAAAAAGTCCAGGCGCTGCTGAGGGTCGGCTGCCAGCATTATGGGATGGACACCGGAATCCTGGGACATGCGGCCAGCGACCGGTTTGAGGTCATGGAATCATCCGGCCCGAGCGGGCAGCTCTCGCGCGGAGAGGTTGTCCCGCTTTCGGATACCTACTACCGCGAAACGATTAAATCGGGCGGCCCGATCGCGATCTTCGCGGGAGCGAACAGCGATTGGGATCAGCGCCCGGCAAAAACCCTGCGCAGCGGTGAAGCGTACCTGGGGACACCGCTGGTCGTGGCAGGTTCGGCGTTTGGCGTCGTCTGCTTCTACAGCCAGGTATCACGCCCGAAACCATTCACCAATGCGGATAAGGAGTTCTTGCGCCTCATGGCGCAGTGGATCGGGGAGGAGATCGAGCGGGAGCAGAGCACGCAGCAGCTCGAGCGCTACGCTCAGGAGATCGCCCGGAAAAACCAGGCGCTGGCAGAAGCCCGGGACGAGGCGCTCAACGCGGCTCGCCAGAAATCCGACCACCTGGCGACGATGATGCACGAGATCCGCAACCAGATCAACCCGATCGCCGGGAATACCGATTTGCTGCAGGGAACCCCATTGACCCAAGAGCAGCGCGAATATTTAAACGTGATCCACGACTCGAC
>JAJYJF010000103.1:0-385 GCA_021796375.1 Chloroflexota bacterium
GCACCTGCTGCATGCCGAGCTGCACCGGGTGCTCGGCGATCACGCCCGCCAGGCCGGGTCGCTGGTCGCGCCCGACCGCCTGCGGTTCGATTTCACCCACCCGGAACCCGTCACCCCGGAGCAGCTCGAGGAAATCGAAGCCGGGGCGAACCGCGCGATCCTGGAAAACTACCGCCTGCACGTCGTCCAGAAGCCACTCCAGCAGGCGATCAGCGAGGGCGCGATGGCGCTATTCGGCGAGAAGTACGGCGAAGTGGTGCGCACCATCACGATCGGCGAGGGCGATCCATATTCTTATGAGCTGTGCGGGGGGACGCACGTCTCCGAGACCGGCGATATCGGCCTCTTCCTGATCACGAGCGAGGGCAGCGCCGCCGCGGGCATC
>JAJYJF010000103.1:395-7337 GCA_021796375.1 Chloroflexota bacterium
ATCCGCCGCATCGAGGCAGTAACCGGGCGCGGAGCATACGATCTCGTGCAGCAGCGCTTCCGCACCCTCAAACAGGCGGCCGGCGCCCTGGGGTCCGGCGTCGATGAGGTGCCGGAGAAAGTCCGCCAGCTGGAGGAAGATCTGGGCGAGGCCCGCCGCCAGATTGCTGCCCTGCGCCAGGAAATGGCTTCCGGGATATTCGCCCGCCACCTGGAGAGCGTCCCGCTGGTGAGCGGGGTGCCGGTGCTGACCGCGACCCTGCCCAATGCCGACGCGGACACCCTGCGCCAGATGGCCGATCGCTTCCGGCAGCGCTACCCGAGCGGGGTGGTCGTCCTCGGCAGCAGCCAGGCCGGCCGGCCGCTGCTGGTCGCGGCCGTGACGGAAGACCTGGTGAAGCGCGGGCTGCACGCCGGGGAGATCGCGAAAGCCGCCGCGCAGCTCATCGGCGGCAGCGGCGGCGGGAGGCCAAACTTAGCCCAGGCGGGCGGCAGAGATGCCTCGAAGCTCCAGCAGGCGCTCGATCAGGTGCCCGGGCTGGTGGAAAAAGGCCTCAAAAAGTAAGAAATACCCGTGATGAAAACCATAGGGGCTCCTCGCGAGGAGCCCCTCATTATTTCCCAAAATCACCTTCATCAGGAGCAGTCTGAATCGGTTCGCGAGCCGCCTCGACCTGATTACTTCATCTCTAGCTTGTGCCGCAGACGCTCCAGGCGGTGGGTCAGCTCCGCGAGCGCCTGCCGCCTCAGGTAAGGCGGGAAATTCCGGGCGTCGCCGGCGGTCTGCAGCGCGGTCTCCATCCAGCGGATCGCCTCAGGATAATCCCGCTGGCGGTGCTCGTAAAACTTGGCCAGCTCCACGCACGCGTCCAGCCGGCCGTGACCGGCCGCCTTTCGCCACAGGTCGACGGCAGAGAGCCAATCCCCGTTCCGGCGGTAAACCTGGGAGAGCCGGTCGATCCCGCTCCAGAAGGCTTCTTCCGGCAGGCCCTGCTCCAGGCCTAGGCGGTAGATCCGGATCGCGTCCTCGACCCGCCCCAGCTCCTCGTACAGCTTCGCCAGGGCCAGCCGGTCCAGGCCTTCATCGACGAGGTCCCCCAGGGGGTCATCCAGCAGGCGGGCGGTGTGGGCAAACAGCGCCGCCAGGGCGAGGATGTCCATGCTGTTGTGGTAGAACACACCGGCGAGCGGGCGGGCGTCTCCGCTGCGCAGGTAATCGAAGTACAGCTGCGGGATCAGCCATCCAGGGACCTCTTCCTGGGTCCGGAAAGCGCGCAGGATGCTCACCTCAAGGTAGCTGAGCGCCCGGCTCGGAAGGCGGTCCCGCCACAGCCGGCGGGCCAGCGGCAGCAGGTCCAGGTGGATCAGCTCCCCAAGCGGGGAGGAAATCCCCTGGAGGATGTAGCGCGTGTTCAGAAGGGGGGCATCGAAGGATTTCCCGTTGAAGGTGACCAGCACCTGGGAAGAATCCATCGCCTGGAGGAGCCCGGCGAGCAGCGCCGCCTCCTCGGACGGGTCGCGCATGAAGTACTGCTCCAGCCGGAACGCATCTCCATCGAACCGGCCGATCCCGACCAGGAAGGCGTACGTGCCCGTACCGCCCGCCAGCCCGGTGGTCTCGGTGTCCAGGAAAACTACCTGGCGTAAATCCAGGCCGGCCGGCAGGCGAGATCCACCCCATTCGAACAACCGCTCGAGCGAGCAGGTCACCGCGATCGGGGTCAGCCCGTGCTGGTACCCCGGCGGGTAGCGCTTCTCCACCCGGTAGGTCTCGCCGAAATGGGTCGGCAGGTCGGCGCCGTCCACCACGCGGTGAATCGGAAAACCAGCCGGGGCTCTTGCGGCGGGCTGGGCTGCGGTCCCGAGGCGGACCCCCATGGCTTTGAGTTTGTCGGAGAGCTGTTCCACGGCTGGCACCCTGTCATCTGATTATAGAACGAAAGTGCTGCTACGCATCAGGCCGTTCCGGGTGAATCTGGGTGCAGGTCCGTCAGCGCCTCGAGCAGCGCCACGGTCTCGCCCTTGCCGCCCTCGCCGTTCTCCCCGGCAGGGCCCACGCAGGAGGGACAGCCGTCCGCGCAGCCGCATTCGCGGACCAGCGCGAGCGAGCGCTCCAGCAGCTCGGCATGGATTTCAAATAGCTTTTCCGAGAAGCCAATCCCGGCCGGCACCTCATCATAAATAACGACGACCGGCTTGCCTTCTGCCAGCGGCGACTGCGGGTCCGAATGGACGCCGATATCGCGGCTGTCGCACATCAGGAACAGGGGCGCGAGCTGGCTGAGGACGTGCCCCAGCCCGGCCAGTCCGCTGCGCATGCGCACGGCCGTCTCGGCAACCCGGTGGCAGGCGGGGCACAGGGTGACCAGGTTATCCAGCCGGTTCGCCAGCTGTGGGGATGCAAAGGTGCGGAAAGGGGTCTTGTGGTGCACGTGGTGCTGGCGGCCGAGCTCCGGCTGGCCGCAGACCTGGCAGCGGTAGCCGTCCCGGGCGCGCACCCTGTCGCGTATTTGCGGCCAGTCCGGCCCGTAATCGTTCGCGTCATTCAGCCACATCCCCTGGCTGCGCAGACGCTCCACGGTCTCATCCCCTACGGACAGCCAGTAACCGGTGGTGTGCAGCTGAGAGGGCGGCAGGTCCACCTGGCCGCCGCCGAGCTGCTCGTGGGTGTACCAGCGCACCTTGCGGAAGCCGGTCACCTGGGTGGTCACCACGATCTCACCGTAAGACCTCCACCCCCCGGCCGCCGGCGCCTGGGCGGTCAGCGCGGAGAGCTCCACGGTGGTATCCCGCCTGGGCTCGGTGAAGTAATCCGTCTCCGTACGCTTGAGGCGCGCGGTTCCGTGCTCCAGGTCGAGGTCTTCGACCAGGTACGAGAGCCCATCGTGAAGGTAGACTGCCTGCGGGTGGGCCAGCCAGGTTGCGCTTTCCAGGTCTACCTCGCCAATGGTATGGCGTTCTCCGTCCGTCTCGTCCTGGAGGAGCACCGACTGCGGCGAGGCGCTGCGCAAGGAAACCCGATCCGCGGGGTACTGGTCGGCCATCCAGAAAAACCGCTCGCCGGTGGCGTGAAGCTCCCCCGCGTCCTCCAGCACCTGCAGGAACTGCAGGACCTGGGAGAGCTCTACCCTCCCAAACCCTTCGCCGCGATTGAACGGGAGCTCGAAAGCCGCGCAGCGCAGGTGCTCGAGCAGGATGAGCAGGTTATCCGGGTTGATCAGCGCCTGTTCGGGGCTGCGGTCGAAGAAATAATCCGGGTGATGCGCCAGGAACTGGTCCAGGGGGTCTGCGGTAGCGACCAGGATCGAAAGGGCGGTGGCGGTCTTCCGGCCGGCCCGCCCGGCCTGCTGCAGCGTGGCGGCGATCGTACCCGGGTACCCGACCAGCAGTGAGGCGTCCATCCCGCCGATATCGATGCCCAGCTCGAGCGCGGTCGTCGCGACCACCGCGCGGATCTCGCCTTCGCGCAGGCCGCGCTCGATCTCGCGCCGCTCGGCAGCCAGGTAGCCGCTCCGGTACCCGCGGATCTCGTCCGGGCTGCTTTCCGCCCGCTGGCGCAGGTAATTCAGCACAATCTCAACCGAGCGGCGCGAGCGGCCGAACAGAATCGTCTGGATGTGCCGCTTGCGCAGCTCGTCCGCCAGGCGGACGCCCTCCATCAGGGCGCTCTTGCGGATGCCCAGATCGCGGTCGACCACCGGCGGGTTGTACAGCAGGAAATGGCGCGGCCCGTGGGGCGCGCCGTCCCGATCCACCCGCTGGAGGGGAGCTTCGATCAGGCGCTCGCCCAGCTCGAGCGGGTTGGCGATCGTCGCCGAGGTGAGGATGAACTGGGGATACGACCCATAGAACGCCGCGATCCGCCGCAGCCGGCGCAGCACGTTCGCCACGTGCGAGCCGAACACCCCCCGGTAGGTGTGGATTTCGTCGAGGACCACGTAGTGCAGGTTGCGGAACAGCTCCACCCACAGGGTATGGTGCGGCAAGATCCCGGTGTGGACCATATCCGGGTTGGTGATCACCAGCCGCGACTGGCTGCGGATCAGCAGCCGGCGCCCGGGGGGTGTGTCGCCATCGTAGGTCGCCACGCGGATCGGGCCCGCGGCCCCGCGCCCGGGCTGGCAGATCTCCGCCACGAGCCCTTCCAGCCCCTTGTGCTGGTCCTGAGCCAGCGCCTTGGTCGGAAAGAGATAAAGCGCGCGCGCCCGGGCGTCCACAGCCAGCCGGTCCAGAACCGGCAGGTTGTAACACAGCGTCTTACCGCTGGCAGTGCTGGTGACCACCACCACGTTTTCCCCCCGGCGGGCGTAACGGAGCGCTTCTGCCTGGTGGGTGTACAGCTGGTGGATCCCGGCCGCTCGCAATCCCGCGGCAACCGCTGGATGGAGGTCCGCGGGGATGGGTGCGAACTCGGCCGGCTTTGGGGGTGTGGCGTGCCAGGCGACGATATTATCCGCGATCTCGGGATTCGCCCGCCAGGATGCCAGCAGCGCCTCGAGGGCATGCCCCCTGGGGGAAGCGCTCATGGGGCGGCCTCATGCACAGACCGGACTACCGCCGGCCGGGCTGAATGGATGAGCAGGGCCGACACCAGGCATACCCCCCCGCCGATCCCGGCCGCCACCGGCGCGCCGTAGGTCTGCGCCAGCCAGCCGATGAAAAGGCTGCCAAACGGCGCGACCCCGTTTTGCGCCCAGAAATACGTGCTGATCACCCGCCCGCGCAACTCGTCCGGCACCGCCAGCTGGATCAGCGTGTTCGCTAGGGCCAGCTGGGTGATCGTCCCCCACCCAATCAGGGCGATCGCCACCAGCGAAATCCACAGCACGTGGCTTAACGCCATCCCGATCAATCCGGCGGCGTAAACCAGCTGCCCGACGGTGAGGAGCAGCCCTTTCCGCCGGATGCCGCTGAATGCCGCCAGGGTGAAGGCCGCGATCAGCGCTCCCACTCCCTGGACGGTCACCAGAATCGAGTTGCGCGCCGCGACCGTCGCGTCCGTGTCTCCGGCGGCAGCCAGCACGTTTTTCGCGAACACCGGGATCTGCTGGGTGAACGGGAAACCGAAAAAGCTGAAAATCGTGACGAGCGATATGATCAACATGATGGTGGACGAGCCGCGGATGAACGCCTGGCCCTCAAGAAAATCCAGCCACAGGTTGGGTTTCGGTTTGTCGACCGGGGCTTGCGAGCGGGTCGTCATCATAAACAGGCCGATGATGACAAAGATAAAGCTCGCCCCGTTTGCGAAAAATGCCCAGCCCACGCCGCCGCTCTGCAGCAGGATCAGGAACGGCGCGGTAAGCATCGGGCCCAGCACGCGCGCGGCGTTGAAAATGGTCGAGTTCAGCGCGATGGCGTTGGGGAGAGCGTCCTTCCCGGCCAGCTCGGCGATCATCGCCTGCCGGGCGGTGATCTCCACCGAACTCGCGACACCCGACAGAAAGGAAAGAAGGATAATCTGGGTGATATTAATTCTGCCGGTCAGCGCCAGCGCCGCCAGGGCGAAGGCCTGCAGCATAAGGACCGTCTGCATGATGATGACCGTCCGGCGTTTATCCCAGCGCTCCACATAAACGCCCATCGGCAGCATTAAAAACAGCGCCGGGATGCTGTTCGCGAATCCCAGCAGCCCCAGGTAGATCGGCTGGTTGGTCAGGTTGAACGCCAGGTACGGCAGAACCGTGGCCTGCATCCAGGAGCCGACCAGCGAGATGAACTGGCCTGATAAGAATAAGCGGAAGTTCCGGGAGGCCAGCGCCGGAAAGCGTTGTGTCAGCAATATTCCCTCGGCTGAAAGATTAGCCTAGTTTTACCTCAGCTTCGCGGGATGATCAAGTACCGCCCGGTTCGGGGCGAGATGGTCCGCTCGGGCTGGCGGACCCGGCGCCCCCGCCAGTCCAAGCGCCTCCCGGGTTTTGGCAGTTCCTATCCCTCCTTGAGGGCGCGGCTGGGGGTGGGGTGTGATACTGCCAAGCATTTAGGGGGCGCCCCAGCGAGGTCCAGGATTTTTACCGCGATGATATAATTTTCGTATGATCCAGCAGCTGCTCGCGGGGAAACGGGTCGACCTGGGGTTTTTAGACCTCGATCGCGATGCAGCCACGATCGCCGCATGGACCGAGGACCCGGAGTATTGGAATCTCTACGAGCGCGAAATCGGCCGGCCGCTCTCCAGAAGCCAGGTCAAGAAGAAGTTCTCCGCCGATCCCAGGTTCGCCCACCAGCATTTCCGATTTGCTATCTATCAGCGCCCGGAGCACCGCCTGATCGGGCTGGCGTCCCTGGAGTGGGTCGATTGGAGCAACAGCAACGCTGCGCTGGCCTTGGCCATCGGCAGGCCGGAAGACCGCGGGACAGGCTACGAAGCCGATGCC
This sequence comes from Chloroflexota bacterium, assembly GCA_021796375.1. Classification (GTDB taxonomy): domain Bacteria; phylum Chloroflexota; class Anaerolineae; order Anaerolineales; family Anaerolineaceae; genus JAJYJF01. The sequence goes on from JAJYJF010000103.1 coordinate 6,772, forward strand.
CTGCAGGCGCTGCTCCAGTACGCCTTCCACGAGCTGAACCTGTACCGGCTGCAGGCGAGCGCGTTCGAATACGCGGTCAGCTGGCGCCAGCAGCTAGAACTAGCCGGGTTCAGGCTGGAAGTCTGCCGGCGCAGGGAGATCCTCCGGGCCGGCCGGCGCTGGGACGCGCTCATCTACGGCATCCTGCGGGCAGAGTGGCAGCCGGCGACCGCCGGCGCAGAAGGCGCAGCATGAATCCGCTCACCTTCGCCGGGGAGAGGATCCGGCTTGCCGCGTTGGATGCGGAAAACGACGCGGAAACGCTCTCGCGCTGGTCTTCCAACACGGAATACAGCCGGCTGCTGGATTCGGTCCCGGCGCAGCCGCTCCCGCCCAGCCGGGCGCGCGAGCTGTTCGCGCAGGAAGAGAACCGGTCTGACAGCGTTTTTTTCTGCATTCGCACGCTGACCGGGGACCGGCTGATCGGTTTCATCTCCCTGGATGGGATCGAATGGCTGCATGGCAGCGCCTTCGTCGGCGTCGGGATCGGCGAACCCGACCTATGGGGCAAAGGCTACGGCAGCGAG
>JAJYJF010000104.1 GCA_021796375.1 Chloroflexota bacterium
GCGGCGGCTCCGGCCACGAGCCCATGCACGGCGGATATGTCGGGGTGGGCATGCTGGATGCAGCCTGCCCGGGAGCGGTGTTCACCTCTCCCACCCCTGACCAGATGCTCGAGGCGACCAAGGCGGTCGATGGGGGCGCGGGGGTCCTGCACATCGTCAAAAACTACACGGGCGATGTGATGAACTTCGATATGGCGGCGGACCTGGCCCGCTCCGAGGGCGCCACCGTCCAGAGCGTGCTGGTCGACGATGATGTGGCCGTCCAGAACAGCCTGTATACCGCCGGACGGCGCGGGGTAGGCAGCACGGTGCTGGCGGAAAAGCTGTGCGGGGCAGCGGCAGAGGAACGCCGCTCGATCGAGCAGGTCGCAGCCGTCTTCCAGAAGGTCAAGGACTGGGGGCGCAGCATGGGGATGGCGCTGACCTCCTGCACCGTCCCGCACGTGGGCAAGCCCACCTTTGACCTCCCCGAGGACGAGATGGAGATCGGGATCGGCATCCACGGCGAGCCGGGGCGGATCCGGATGAAGGTCAGGCCGGCGGACGAGATCGTTGAGATGCTCATGGAGCCAATCCTGAAAGATGTCCCTTACAAGTCGGGCGACCCGGTGCTCCTGTTCGTCAACGGCATGGGCGGCACACCGCTGATCGAGCTGTACATCGTCTACCGGAAAGCGGTCCAGATCGCCGAAAAGAACGGGTTAAAAGTCGTCCGCAACCTGATCGGCCCGTACATCACCAGCCTGGAGATGGCCGGCGCCTCGATCACGGTGCTGAAAATGGACGACGACCTCGTCCGGCTTTGGGACGCACCGGTGCTCACACCTGGCCTGCGCTGGAAAATGTAAACCGCGCCACCGGCCGGCCTTGCTTCACCCACCTGCATGAAAGAGCAACGAGGAGTCCAAGATGCCCATCACCAGAGATGCAGTTTTAGAATGGCTCCGGGAATACGCCGGGGTAATCGCAAAAAACAGCCAGTACCTGACCCAGCTGGATGCAGCTATCGGAGATGCGGATCACGGCGCTAACATGAACCGTGGTTTTCAGGCTGTTTTAACGAAATTGCCCGGCCTGTCCGATAAAGATATCGCGACGGTCCTCAAAACCGTCGGAATGACGCTCATTTCCACGGTGGGTGGAGCAGGGGGGCCGCTTTATGGAACGTTTTTTATCCAGGCGGGAAGCGCGGTCGCTGGAAAGCCGGAGCTCAGCCTGGAGGACTGGAGCGCCGCCCTCGACAGCGCGGTCCAGGGGATCAAAGCCCGGGGGAAAGCCGAGCCCGGGGACAAAACCATGGTCGACGCGCTCGTCCCGGCGGCGGAGGCGGTCAGAGCCGCCGTGGCGGAAAATGCCCCGATTGGAGAAGCATTGAAAAAATCGGCCCAGGCTGCCGAGGATGGAATGAAGGCAACCATACCACTGGTCGCCCGCCGCGGGCGGGCGAGCTACCTGGGGGAACGCAGCGCAGGCCACCAGGATCCTGGGGCTACCTCATCGTTTCTGATGCTGGACGCAGCCGCCAGGGTCTGGTCTAACGCCTGATCCGCGTCCCTCCCCGGGGAAACCCGGGTTATTAGGTTCCATAAGATGAATCGCTTGATAGAGCTTGGAGGAAAAAATGGCGAAATATAGTGTTGCAGTTGATCAGGGTACCACCAGCACCCGCTTTATGATCTTCGATCATGCCGGCCAGGTGGTCGGGATCGACCAGCGCGAGCACGAGCAGATCTATCCAAAGCCGGGGTGGGTGGAGCACAACCCGCTGGAGATCTGGACGCGGGTCCAGGAAGTGATCCAGAACGGTCTCAATCCGGCAGGCAAGCCCGCCATCGATCCCAAGGATATCGCCGCGGTTGGCGTGACCAACCAGCGCGAGACAGCCGTAGTCTGGGAGAAGGCCACCGGCAAGCCGGTCTATAACGCCATCGTCTGGCAGGACACCCGCACCGACCAGATCATCAATGAGTTCGGCAAGCACGGCGGGCAGGACCGCTTCCGCGATAAAGTCGGCCTGCCGCTGGCCACTTATTTCTCTGGCCCCAAGATCAAATGGATCCTGGATAACGTCCAGGGCACGCGCAGCCGGGCGGAACGCGGCGAGCTGCTCTTCGGGAATATCGATACCTGGGTGATCTGGAACCTGACCGGCGGTCCCAAGGGCGGCGTCCACGTGACGGACGTCACCAACGCATCCCGCACTATGCTGATGAACCTCAAGACCCTCGACTGGGATGAGGAAATCTTGAAGATCATGGGCATCCCGCGCTCCATGCTGCCGCAGGTCCGCGCGTCCAGCGAGGTGTATGGGAAGGTAGCCGCGGGGCCGCTGGCGGGGATCCCGGTAGCCGGAGACTTGGGCGACCAGCAGGCCGCTCTCTTTGGCCAGGCCTGCTACTCGCCGGGCGAAGCCAAGAACACCTACGGCACCGGCTGCTTCATGCTCCTCAACACCGGCACCAAGCCGGTCCCCTCGAAGAGCGGGCTGCTCACCACCATGGGCTACAAGATCGGCAAAGAACCCGCTGTGTACGCGCTGGAAGGGTCTATCGCGATCACCGGCGCGCTGGTCCAGTGGCTGCGCGACAACCTGGGCATGATCCAGAAATCAGCCGATGTGGAAACGCTGGCTGCCACGGTCGAGGATAACGGCGGCATCTACTTCGTGCCGGCCTTCTCCGGTCTGTTCGCGCCCTACTGGCGCAGCGATGCCCGCGGCGCGATCGTCGGCCTGACCCGCTACGTCAACAAGGGGCACCTCGCCCGCGCCGTCCTGGAGGCCACCGCTTACCAGACCCGCGAGGTGCTGGACGCGATGGAAAAAGACTCCGGCGTCCATCTGACCGCGTTGAAGGTGGACGGCGGGATGGTGTTCAACGAGACTCTCATGCAGTTCCAGTCGAACATCCTCGGTGTCCCGGTCGTTCGCCCGAAGGTGGCGGAAACCACGTCGCTAGGCGCCGCATACGCGGCCGGGATGGCAGTCGGGTTATGGAGCAGCTTTGATGAGCTGCGCGCCAACTGGGGCAAGGACAAGGAATGGGATCCCAAGATGGAGCAGGCGACGCGCGAGCGCCTGTTCTCGGATTGGAAGCGCGCCGTCACGCGCACCTTCGATTGGGTTCAGTAATCTCCCGGTAAAGACAACGCACCAGCCAGCGCCAGGCAGGCCTGCCCGGCGCCGCATCCTCCCCGGGTGGGGGGGGTTGATTCCCGCGGCCCACAATGGATATGTTATATTTATAAGGAAAGCTGGCCCAGAATGAAGCCAAAGGAAAAGAAGACTCGCCCGGCAAATCCCAGCGCGCAGGTTCAATCCAAAATACCCGATCCGACGGTCCGCAGGGGGTGGATCGCTCCGCGAACCGGGTTGTGGGTGATCGCTGTCGCCAGTATTGCCTGCGCAGCCTGGACGGGCTGGCAGGTCTCTCAATTTAAACCCCCACTGGAAAGCGCGCTGTAGGGGATTTTGTTCGGTGCGACCATCTGGCTGGTTGCCGGCTTTGCCGACGCCGTCTATCGCTGGATCCGGCGCAGTGAGAAAAAGAGCCACAATGAGCAAACCACACGCCATCCTCATCGGCGCAGGGTTTACCGGATGCGCCACCGCCTACGACCTGGCGTTACGCGGTTTTGACGTGACCGTACTGGAGCGCGGCGACCTGGCCGCAGGCACCTCGGGGCGCACGCACGGCCTGCTGCACTCCGGGGCGCGCTACTGCGTCACCGACCAGGAATCGGCGGTCGAGTGTATCGACGAGTCGCGCATCCTGGCCCGCATCGCCGCCCAATGTATCGAGTTCAACGGCGGCTTGTTCATCGCTTTAGACGACTCCGATCTGGCTTTTGTGGACCGTTTCGTCGAGGGCGCGCAAACCTGCCACATTCCGATCGAACAGATCAGCCCGCGCAAGGCGCTGGAGATGGAGCCGGCGATCAACCCCGGGGTGCTGGACGCGTACTGGGTGCCGGACGGCACCTTTGACCCGCTGCGGCTGGCGCTGGCCTTCGCCGCTAGCGCGAAAGCCAGCGGCGCGGTTTTCAAGCTGTACTGCCAGGTGGAAGCCATGCTCGCGGACGGGCAGGGCAATCTCAATGGGGTGCGCTACTGGGACCGCACCACCGGCCAGCACCACGAGCTGCGCGGCGACATCGTGGTCAGCGCCACCGGGGCCTGGGCCGGCGAGCTGGCCGAGCTGGCCGGCGCCCACGTTCCCGTGCGGCCCACGCCGGGGGTGATGGTTGCTTTTGCGAGCCGCTTCGTGGAGCGCGCCATCAACCGCCTCAATAAGCCCGGGGACGGGGATATCGTCCTCCCCCAGCGGCGCATGGTGGTGGTCGGAACCACCTCCTTCGAAGCCGAGGATGTCGACTATATCCCGGTATCTGAGGAGCAGGTGGCCGAGATGGTCAAGCGCGGGGCCGACCTGATCCCGGCGCTGGCCACCGCTCCTCAGCGCGGCGCTTACATGGCCAGCCGGCCGCTGGTGGGCTCCGGCACGCAGGCGCGCTCGATCGCGCGGACCTTCAAATGCTTCGACCACAAGGAGAGCGACGGGATCGACGGCTTTGTCACCATCACCGGCGGCAAGGCCACGACGTGCCGGGCGATGGCTGAGGCCACCGCGGATATGGTCTGCCGCAAGCTGGGCGTCAGCGCCGCCTGCCAGACGCGCGAGAGGCCGCTGCGCTCTTACCGCGAGTTTTACCGCGCGGGGGAAGGAGCGCGCGCATGACGGCCGAGGTCTGGACGGTAACGTTCCGCGTTTTTCGCCGCAAGGGCGCCGAAGCTCCCCACTACGATTTCTTCCGGCTTGAGGTCAGCCCGGACGAGTACGTGTTGGATGCCATCGAGCGCATCTGGGCTTTTCACGACCGGTCGCTGGTTTACCGCTACGCCTGCCACCACGCCACCTGCGGCGCGTGCGGGATGCGGGTCAACAGCGTGGAAAAGCTGACCTGCATCACCACCATCCGCTCCGTCGCGCGCGATGGCGGTGAGGTCACGGTGGAACCGCTGCGTAATTTTCCGGTCATCTCCGACCTCACGGTGGATATGGGGGACCTATACCGGAGCATGGAAGCGGTCCATTACCCGGCCGTGTCCCCGGTAGCGGCCGCGCCCCTGCCCACGATCCCGGCAAAAGATGGGATTTCGCCCGGCGGGCCGCTCCGTGAAGAGCCCGATGCGCACCGCCTCAACGACTGCATCGAGTGCGGGCTGTGCGTCAGCGCCTGTCCGATCGCCACCACAACCGCCGGCTATCTCGGCCCGGCGGTGCTGGCTGCCATCCAGTTCCAGGGGATTTCCGGGAAACCGGCGCTCGCGGGGCTGGCAGACTGCGAAGATGGTGTGTGGCGCTGCCACAGCGCTTATGAGTGTACCGCCGTCTGCCCATCGCTGGTCGATCCGGGCTGGCGCATTATGGACCTGCGCAAGCAGGCGATCGGAAGGCGCTTCAGGCGCCTCTTCGGGAGAGGAGAGACCGCATGAGCGTGCAGACCCGCTCGCCATCCCGGGCCGCTCAATGGCTGAATTTCCCCCACCGGGGGGTCGGCATGTGGGCGTTTGCCATGAACCGGCTGAGCGCCCTGGGGCTGGCTGTCTACCTGTTTTTACACCTGTTCCTGCTTCGCCAGCTCGCGGAAGGCCCTTCCGCGTTCGACCGATTTATCAGCCTGGTGCGCTCGCCGCTCTTCACCCTTTCGGAATGGGTGGTGGTGGTGGGTGGCCTGTACCACGGGCTGAACGGCGTCCGCGTGATCCTGACCAGCCTAGGCGTGGCGGTTCCATACCAGCGGCAGATGTTCTGGATCCTGTTCGGGATCGCCGCCCTGGGAAGCCTGGCGTTTGCCATCCGCATGTTCACGGCCTAGGAGGGCAGCATGGACCTGACCCAATCGGCGCCCAAATCGGGCGAAGGCACCGGACTGTGGCTGCTCAAGATCGCGACCGGGGCGCTCGTGATCATCCTGCTCGGCATCCACCTTACCGTCAACCACTTGACCGCCCCACAGGGCCTGCTGGATTACCACGAGGTGGCCGTCTACCTCTCGCACCCCGGGATTGCCCTGATGGAGGGCAGCTTCCTGGTCATCGTCGTCACCCACGCGCTCCTGGGGCTGCGCTCCATTATCCTGGACCTCAAACCCTCGCGGAGGGTGCTGGGGGCGGTGAACTGGGGCTTTTCGATCGTCGGGGCAGGATGCGTGGTTTACGGAATCTGGCTGCTCCAGGTGATTGTTTCGCGCGGTGCGGGAGGGTAGCGGCGCATGGTCGGAATCGTACTCGTCTCACACAGCCGGGCGCTCGCCAGCGCGCTGGTGGCGCTGGTCAATCAGATGGGGGCTGGAGAACGCCCGCGCATCGCCATCGCCGCGGGGATTGGCCCGGAGCGCGAAGAGCTGGGGACGGATGCCGCTGAGATCGCTGAGGAGATCCAATCCGTTTCCGATGGATCCGGGGTCGCCGTGCTGATGGACCTCGGATCGGCGATCCTCAGCGCCGAGATGGCCCTGGACCTGCTGCCCGAGGAGCTGCGTGGAAAAGTCCGCCTGGCCGGCGCCCCATTCGTGGAAGGCGCCCTGGCCGCCGCGGTGCAGGCCAGCCTCGGGAGCGACCTGGCAGAGGTCTGCCGCGAGGCCGAAGGGGCTTTGCAGCGCAAAGTCGAGCAGCTCGCCCCGGCGGGTGAGACGGGCTCCCCAGCTGCAGCCGCCGAACCGCCAGCCCGCGTGCCGGAGCCCGCGCCGCCGGAGGAGATCCTCCTCACGTTGAAGAATGCGCTCGGCCTACACGCCCGCCCGGCGGCGAAATTCGTCCAGGCCGTGGCCGGGTTTCAATCCGAGATCCGGGTGCGCAACGTTACGCTGGGGAAAGGCCCGGTGAACGCGCGCAGCCTGCTGGGGGTGATCTCGCTCGGCGCGGTGCGCGGCCACCAGATTGCCGTCACGGCGTCCGGGCCGGACGCCGGCCCGGCGCTGGACGCCCTGCGCGCCCTGGTGGAAGAGACCCTCCCCAAGATGCCGGGCGAATAGTCGGCCGCGGCGGATTCAGACAGCCCCTGGAGCCATTTTTTGGGTGTAGGACCGGGCTGGTTCGCGGCCGGTTCCATCCAACCGGCGTGGACCTCAGACCCTCCACCCGCCCGCCCGGCCGGGCCGCTCCCGGCGCAGGTACGTCCCCTGGCCCTGACGGCCGCGGAACTCGCCGCCCTCCGCGACCACCTGGCCGCGCAGGAGGGTCAGCACCGGGCTGCCCTGCATCTTGAACCCCTCGTAAGGCGTGTAATCGACCTGCTCGTGGAGCCGCGCATGGGTGA
>JAJYJF010000105.1 GCA_021796375.1 Chloroflexota bacterium
GCGGCGACCGCCGGGCTGCTGGCCGCCAGCCCGATCCAGCCGCCATCGCGCAGAGCTTCGTGCTCGCCGCGGATGCGGATCAGCTCGCGGTAGTAGGAAAGCAGCGAGCCCGGGTCGGCTGATTCGGCGGCCACGTTTTTGGTCGGGTAGTCCGGGTTGACCGCCTCCCACGGCACGCCGGTGGTGAAGCCGGCGTTGGGGCCGCCGCTCCACTCCATCGGCGAGCGGATGCTCTCGTCGGGCTTCATCCCCAGCATGCCGATCTCCTCGCCGTAATAGATAAACGGGACGCCCGGGTTGGTGAGCAGCAGCGCCGCCGCGACCTTTCCCTTCTGCGGGTCGTTTCGGGCCAGCGACATGAAGCGGTCCTGGTCGTGGTTGGTGAGGAAGCTGGCGTACTGCCCGGATGGGAACCAGCCGGTATCGCGCTTGAGGAGATCCATCACGTCCTCGGCTCCCCCCAGCCGGGCGCTTTTCACGGTAGCATCCGCCAGGTCGAAGTCGAAAGCCAGGTCCATCTGCGCCCCCGGGGTGTAGGTCGCGACCGTCGAGGTGTAGGTGGCCACCTCGCCCACCGTCATCGCCTGGGGGTTGAGCTTCTTATAAAATCCATAGAACTGGGCCAGCCAGGCGTGCGTGGCGCTGGTATCGGCCGCCGCCGCGCCGCTCTCGATCAGGTAGCGGGCGGCGTCCAGCCGGAACCCGTCCACCCCGACGTCCTGCAGCCAGAAGCGGGCCACGTCCTCCATCTTTGCCGTGACGGCCGGGTTTCGGTAGTTGAGATCCGGCATGCCGGCGCCGAAAAAGCCGTAATAATATTCGCCGTTTGGCGCCTTGTGCCAGGATGGATCGCCGCTGTGCGCGGAGCTGCCCCAAACGTACCAATCGTGGTAGCTCGAAGAGGGATTCTGAGCCTGGACGAACCAGGGATTCTGGTCCGAGGTGTGGTTGAGGACCAGGTCGATCACCACGCGGATGCCGCGGCGGTGGGCTTCCTTGAGCAGCAGCTTGAAATCGTCCAGGCTGCCGTACTGAGGGTTGACCTGATCGTAGTGGGTGATGTCGTAGCCGTGATAGGATGCCGCCGGCTGGATGGGCATCAGCCACAGCCCGGTCACCCCCAGGTCGGTCGTCGTATTGGGGTTCCCATCGTTCAGGTAATCGAGCTTCTGGATCAGGCCCCGGATGTCTCCGATGCCGTCGCCGTTGCTGTCGGAGAAGCTGCGCACGAAGGCTTCGTAGAAGACCGTATCGCTCCACCAGGGGGAGCCCGCGGTCCCCTGCGGCGGCAGCGAGACCGCGCCCACCGGTTTTGCCGGCTGCGGCGCAGTGGCCAGGAAGGGGAGGTTCCCGGCGCAGGCAGCCGCAAGGATTAAGCCAGAACAGACAGCAAGCAGGAGGGCAATCCGCTTCATGCGAGCCTTTCCGAGAAAGAGGGCAGCAGCGGGGCGGGACCCACCCCTCCTGTTGTCAAAATCCTAAACAAGAGTTCGATGCTGCTGGCGGCCTCTCTTGAGGGATTCGGTCCATGGATTTGTGCGTGGACCCGACCCCCCGACCTCCCCTTCCCGGACTCCGCGCAAAATACACTCGGAGGCCCTTCGAGCAGGGAAGGGGGAGGACTGGATTACTCCCCTTCCGATTCAGGGAAGGGGCCGCGGGCCAGGCCTGTGGAGTCAATCCAACAGCCCACAAACTCTACCAGAGATTCGCGAGATCGTATTCGACCGCCTATCCTTTGACGCCGCCGATCGTCAGCCCGCCCGTGATGTAGCGCTGGATGGAGAGGTAAATCACCACCACCGGCAGGGCGATCAGGATGCACATGGCGGCGAAGCGCGACCAGGGTGTAGAATCGGAGTACTGGCCGACCATGTTGTACAGCGCCATGATCAGGGTGAAATCTTTGGGGTTGGTCAGGAACTGCCACGAGGTGGCAAACTCCGTCCAGGCGCTCATGAACCCCAGGAAGAACGTCACCGCCAGGGCCGGGGTGGTCAGGGGCAGGATCACGCGGACAAACGCCATATTGGGCGTGCACCCGTCGATCAGCGCCGCCTCTTCGAGCTCCTGGGGGATGGTATCCACGTAGCCTTTCAGGTTCCAGATCGCGAAAGGCAGCATGGTGGAGAGGATGGCGACGCCCACCCCGAGCAGGGAGTTTCGCAGGTTGAACGTGCCGCCGCCGACCGTGAGGGTGATCTTGTTGAGCAGGACAAACAGGGCCGGCAGCATGGCGATGGTTGGAATCATCAGCACCGTCAGCACCGCGAGCATCAGCACCTGGCGGCCCCTGAATTTCAGCCGGGAGAACGCGTACGCCGCCGTCACCGCGATCACCACCGAAGCCAGGGCAGTCCCCACCGAGAGCCTGAGGGAGTTAAAAGCCAGCTGCGCCAGGCTGACAGGGTTGGCCGTCGGCTGCTGGATGACGGCCTCGTAGGCTTTGAGCGAGGCGCCCGGCGGGATCAGCACCAGCTGCTTCGGGCGCGAAATATCCCGCGGATCGAGCGAGAGGCTGACCATCCACAGGATCGGGTAGAGCACGCTCGCGGCGATGAGCAGGCACAGCAGCTGCAGGAGGAGCTGTTTCCAGAGAGGGAGCCGCTTTCCAGCGCCGGAAGATTCCTGAAATTTGAACTTCTTGGAGGATAACGCCTGTTCAGACATCGTAGCGCTCCGTTGCCCGGGTAAATGAGTTGGTCAGGATGGTGAGGCCGAGCAGAATGACGAAGATGATGATGGCGAAGGCGGCTGCGTCGCCGTAGTTGTTCTGCTCGTTGACCAGGCGGTAAGCCTCGGTCAGCAGGATTTCTGTCTTTCGCAGGGGACCGCCGCCCGAGAGGAAGTAAATCAGGGTATACAGGTTGAAGGTGGCGGTAATGCCGTAGACGGTGGCCGGGACCATCGCCGGGCGCAGCAGCGGGAGGGTGATCGTCCAGAACTTCTGGTTCCCGGAGGCGCCGTCGATCTCCGCCGCCTCATACAGGTCCCTGGGAATGCTCTGCAGCGCCCCGGTCGCGACGATCGCCATGAAGGGCCAGCCCAACCAGACGTTGCAGATCAGGAGCGCGAAATAGGAGAGGGTGAGCGGAATCCCCGGGATCGGGTAGGCCAGCTGGTCGATCCAGCGGATGTGGAACAGGCTGGCCGGAAAGCCAAAGATGCCCCCAATAATCGCCAGCCCCTGGTTGATCGCCCCGTAATCCGGGTCGTACATGTTGCGGAAGACATTGGCGATGATGATCTGGGGGATGACGATGGGGAGCACGTAGATCGCCCGCCAGAATCCCTTGAACCACAACCCGGCGGTATTGAGCAGCACGGCGATGAGAATCCCCAGGGCGACGTGCAGGAATACGTTCGAAACCGTCCACCACAGGTTGAAGCCCAGGGTGTAGAAGAAGTTGAAATTGGAGAGCCCGATATTGCCGCTGAAAATATTGATAAAGTTCGCGAATCCGACGAGCGGCGGCGGCGGAGACCCGGCCCGCAGATTCGCCAGCGTGAACTGGTGAAAAGACATGTAAATCTGGAAGATCATCGGGTAGAAGGTGATGACCGTCATCACCAGGAAAGCTGGCAGAAGGTAGAGATAGGGCGAGAGAACCCGCCGGATTGATTTCCACCCGCTTTGAGTCTGGCTACCTGCTGCAATTTCCATCTGCGCCATTTTCAATCCCTCCGATCCAATCCGATCCGGAGCCCACGATCGAGGAGAAGAGGACGACTCCGCTTCAGAATGAATAGGGAGCACCCCCCAAAAGAGGTGCTCCCATCCAGATCAAACCCGTTTATTGAGCGTTGTTCTTATTCATCGTCGCGCAGGCCGCCTTAACCGCATCGGCTGGCGCGGTCCCACCTTCCAGGACGGCAGTGTACATGTCGGTGAAGGGTCCCCAGTAGTTGCCGAACCACTTCGCCTGCGGGCGAGGATAGCCGCCCGCGGCGATCTTGAAGAAATCGCCGACCAGCGGATCCTTCGTGGTGACCGAGCTCATCACCGGCGGGTCGCCGGCGACATCGGCGTAAGTCTTGAGGCCATCGGGGCCGAAGAGATACAGCGCCACGGTCATGGCGGCTGCGCCGTTCTTGCTGTTCGGGTTGAGGTACCAGCCGTCAATCCCGGAGAAAGGCTGTGAGGGGCCCTTGGGTCCGGCGGGCATCGCCGCGACGCCGAGCTTATCCCCCAGGGCTTTCTCGTAGTCGCCGAGCATCCAGGGGCCGTCGACGATCATGTCGGTCTCGCCCTGTTTGAAAGCCGTGGCGGCTTTGCCGCCGTCGGTGTCGAACGTGGCGCCGGCGCTCTTCAGATCGAGCAGGAACTGCATGGCATCCGCCCCGCCGTTCGTATCCGCGACGCACTTCCCGGTGTTATCGAAAATCGTGGTCCCAAAGCCGGGGAACCAGCCGTAGTTGAAGTAAGGGGCGCCGCCCCCAACCATGATGGTCAGCTTCTTCCCGGCTTTGACGGCGGCCAGCAGGTCAGCCGTGGTGGCCGGAGGGGTCTGAACGTTCGTTTTGTTGTAGAACAGGCCGACAGCCTTGATAATGCCCGGGACGCCGTAGAGCTTGCCGTCCACGGTCAGGCCGCTGACGCCGGATTTATCGTAGGCATCCAGTTTGCCCTTCAGCAGGTCGTCCACCGGGGCAACCACGCCATCGCGGACCCACTGGCCGAGGTTGTCGTTCGGCATGGTGAACATATCGGGGCCGGCGCCGGCGGCGACTTCGGTGGTGTATTTCTTTTCGATTTGATCAAAGGGGATTTCCAGGGCTTCTACCTGGATGTCGGTGTGAGCTTTGTTCCAGTTCGCCACGAGCGTGTTGATCGCGGTTTCCTCAGAGCCGCCGGCATGGTAGCTGTGCCAGAGGGTGATCTTGGTCGCCGCGGCTGGGGCGGCGGGCGGTTGCGTCGCAGCCGGAGCCTGGGTTGCGGGTGCCGCGGCCGGAGCGCAGGCGGCCAGGATCATGGATATTGCGACCAGCAGTGTGACCAACAACATTGAGCGTTTCATCCTGTTCTCCTTCAAGTTGATTGAATGATGTTGGGTCGGCAATCATGGTCTGCTGTTGAGCCTAATAATCCGGTGCACCTCCTTCAAATAAATCTGGCATCCACGTCAGGCGGCAGGGAACAGAACCTCCGTCGGGGATTGACGGAAGCAGAAAATATGCATGTGGAAAGGCGGCCGGCGAATCCGGGGTTGGTTTTACAGCCTGATGGCCTGCCCCCAGCTTAGACCATACCATCGTTAATCCTTTCCAGATAAAGCCCACCTCTTATTGGATGCCGATCAACGAGCTGTTTAATTCAAATCGAGATTTGCAATTATTCTACCACGGAGAACCAGGAAATACACTCAGGATCGGGGGACCAATCTGACGGCCCCGGATGTCTGGTTTTGGGAAGCGGATGAACTCCGCCGAGAGCTCGTTGTTATGCTAAAATTTCCCGGGGAAGGCGGATCCATGAATCAAGTACTCAAAACGGTAGATTTTCTCCCGGACCGGCGGATGGAAATCGTCCAGGGCGACCTGACCCAGGAGCCGGTGGATGCGATTGTGAACGCCGCCAACGCGCACCTCGCGCATGGCGGAGGAGTGGCCGGCCTGATCTCGGCTCGCGGAGGCCCAAAGGTGGACGAAGAAAGCCGGGCCTGGGTCCGCCAGCACGGACCCGTAGCGCACGATTCTCCGGCTTACACCACCGCCGGCAATTTGCCCTTCCGCTACATCCTGCACACCGTGGGACCTGTGTGGGGCGAGGGGGGCGAGGATGAAAAGCTTGCCGCTGCGGTGAGAGGCTCTCTGGCCCGCGCGGACGAGCTCGGGTTGGTTTCCATCGCCCTGCCGGCCATTTCGACCGGGATCTTTGGGTTTCCGCGCGATCGGGCGGCCCGGGTGATCCTCAAGGCGATCGAGGACTATTTCTCCGCGCAGTCTGGCCGGACGCTGAAGCTCGTCCGGGTGGTGCTGCGCGACCCCGAGACCGCCCAGATCTTCCTGCGCGAACACGAGCTGGGCGGCGGCCAGAGATGATCACCTCCCGCCAGAACCCCAGGATCCAGCAGGTGCGGGCGCTGCTCGGCCGCGCGCGAGACCGTCAGGCGGCGGGGGCATTCGCGGCCGAGGGCATTCGCCTGCTGGAAGAAGCTGCCGGAGCAGGCTGGAAGCCCAATCTGGTGCTCTTTACCGGCGATCTGAGCCCGCGGGGCAGGGCGCTGGTTGAGCGGTTCGGGGCCGCGGGCGCCGAGGTCGAGGAGGTCTCCGCGCCGGTGATGGAATCGCTCAGCGGCACCGAGACCTCGCAGGGCCTCCTGGCCGTGCTGCCGCTGCCGTCTCCCGATCTCCCCGCCCGGCCCGATTTTCTGCTGGTGGCCGACTCGGTCCGCGACCCGGGCAATCTGGGCGCGCTCCTGCGCACGGCGGCCGCCGCGGGCGTCCAGGCGGTTCTCGCCGCTCCCGGGACGGCCGACCCGTTCTCGCCGAAGGTCGTCCGGGCGGGGATGGGGGCGCATTTCCGCCTGCCGGTGCGGGAGCTGGACTGGGAAGCCATCGGGCGATACCTGGGGTCGGGCCGGCGTCCGCGCGTCTGGGTGACCGGGGCAGCCGGCGGGGAGAGCTGCTGGGAAGCGGATTTGCGGCAGCCCCTGGCGCTGGTGATCGGCAGCGAGGCGGAGGGGGTTTCCGCGGCGGCGCGCGCGCTCGCCACCGGTTCGCTGCGCATCCCGATGCCCGGGAAGAGCGAATCGCTCAACGCGGCCGCGGCCGGGGCAGTCCTGATGTTTGAGGTCGTCCGCCAGCGCTCAGGAGGCTGAGGACCTGGCGGTCCAATTCTTGCTCCCTGAACGCAGTTTCTTATCTACAGGAAGAGGTAGCAGCATGCAAATTCGATCGATCACCTATTTCGTCGACCCCGGCTGGCCGCTGAAGGCAGAGGTTTTCCGGCAGGCCCGCCGTTTCTTTGACCAGGCCAGGCCGGCCATCGCGGCGGCCGGGTTTGAGGTGCAGTCCCTGAGGCTGGCCTGCCCGCCTTTTGCGCAGGTTCTGGGAGAGGGAAATGCCGCGCGCTGCCCCGAGTATGCCCGCCAGGTCGAGCAGGCGGCGGGGGAGGTTGGGATCGATTACGCCTCGCTGGGTCCGGCGCTGCCGGACGGGCTCGAATGGTACGCCCAGATTCCGGCCATGCTGGCCGAGACCCAGAACTGTTTTGCCTCCGGCAGCCTGACGAGCCAGCGGCACGCCGTTTCGCTTCCCGCGGTCCGCGAGTGTGCGAAGGTC
>JAJYJF010000106.1 GCA_021796375.1 Chloroflexota bacterium
GAAGGATCATCCGCCTCCATGAATGTCGGAGCGATGCCGCTGAAGGGGGAGGCACCGCTCCGATCGTTTTCCGGGTCCAGGCGTCCTGGTTGGGTTGCACTTTGAATATCGGAGGAAAATTGGCAAAAACCATCATACTCGGTTACGGCAACCCGGACCGCCAGGATGACGGGGTCGCCTGGCACGTGATCCAATCCCTCGCGGTGGAGATGGGCGTCACGGAGGGCCTGGAAGGCAACGAAGGCCTCCTGCTCCAGGGCACGGCGGCCGACCTGCTCTTCCAGCTGCAGCTTACCCCGGAGATTGCGGAGGTCATCGCCGGCTATGACCGCGCCTGCTTCGTGGACGCCCACACCGGGGCGGTGAAGGAAGATCTCAATATCGTACCGCTCTCCGCCAGCTATCAGACCTCCCCCTTCACCCACCACATGACCCCCCAGACCTGCCTGTCCATCGCGCAGAACCTTTTCCATCGTTCGCCGGAAAACGCGATCCTTGTTTCGATCCGGGGCTACGATTTCGGCTTCTCGCGCGACCTCACAGACCAGACGCGCTCCCTGGCGCGGAAAGCCGCGGGCGAAATCCTGAAATGGGTGCGGCAGCCAGAGCAGTGAGGAACGACCTATCCGATACCGTAGAGATTCGTTACATAAAATGACAATTTGCCCATACCGAGATGATGGAAAACACTTATGAAGCCGATAGTTCGGTGATACAACTAGATTGCGGTTGATTGTTACTTTTAAAGGGTTGCTGGATGTTGATTCAGGATGAAACCATGAGCGCGCTGCGCTCCATCCCCTGGTTCCTTGAATTGAAACCGGACGAGATGGAGCACCTGGCAGATATCAGCTTTATTCGCCAGGTTAAAATCAACGAGGATCTTTTCGTTGAGGGCGAGGACGAAGATTCCCTGTATGTGGTTTTAGAGGGCCAGCTTTCCCTCGAGATCTATATCCCCACCCGGGGACGAATGTGTATTTTTTCCGCAGAGCCTCTCGATATCATCGGCTGGTCGAGCATGACCCCGGTGGTACGCCAGCGGACCGCTTCGGCGCGGGCAGTCCTGCCGAGCAAGCTGATCGGGCTCGATGCGGAGGCCCTTTACCGCTACTGCGAAGAGGACCACCACCTTGGCTACATCATCATGCGCAGGCTCTCGAATGTGATCGCCAGCCGCCTGCTGACCACCCGCATCCACCTCATGGATGCTTTTGTCTATCCGACTCAAAAGCGCTCCGCGGGCCTGACCAGCCTGGAATAGTCGCTCCGGTCCTCCGTTTCACCGGAGGGCAGCCGGCGGGAAATCCCCGCCGTTTTTTGTGGAAAAAAAACCTCCACAATCTTGCTAATAAGAGCCCGATTCGTATTAAAATCGTCATGCACGAACTTGCAGTTACCGAAAGCATTCTTCAAATCGCCAGCGAGCACGCCTCGAAAGCCGGGGCCAAAAAGGTCACCGATGTGTACCTGGTTCTGGGCCGGCTCTCTTCTATCGTCGATGATTCGGTGCAGTTTTACTGGGATGCCCTTTCCGAGGGAACAATTTGCCAGGGCGCGCAGCTTCATTTCGAGCGCATCCCGGCAAAGATGGCCTGCCTCGACTGCGGGACCAGTTTTGAGCTCCCCGGAGAGCTGATTCTCTGCCCGAAGTGCCAGGGCGGCCACGTCAAAGTGATCACAGGAGACGAGTTCCGGGTAGACAGCATCGAGATCCTTCAGGAGAGTGGAGAAAATTTGTGAACACACTTCGCGTACCCGTCGTCGAAAAAATCTTAAACGCCAACGACCAGCTGGCTGAGCAAAACCGGCGCCGCCTGGACCAGGCTGGGACGTTCGGGATCAACCTGATGGCATCCCCCGGCGCCGGCAAGACCAGCGTGATCCTGCAAACCATCCGCAGGCTGGCCGGATCCACCCGGATCGGGGTCATCGAGGGCGATACCGCCCCGGTCACCATCGACGCGGACCGGGTGATCTCCGCCGGGATGCCCGCGGTGCAGATCAATACCGGTGGTGACTGCCATCTGGATGCGGTGATGATCGCTAACGGCCTGAACCAGATCGCGGTCGATCAGCTCGATCTGATCATCGTCGAAAATGTTGGCAACCTGATTTGCCCGGCTGCCTTCCAGCTCGGCACGCACACCAACGTGCTCATCGCCAGCATTCCGGAGGGCGATGATAAGCCCTACAAGTATCCGAATATTTACCGGGGCATCGACGTGCTGATCCTGAACAAAATCGACCTCCTCCCTTACGTCCGCTTCGACATGGACTACTTCCGCAAAGGCGTCGAAATCTTGAACCCCGGGGTGAAAGTCTTTCCGGTTTCCTGCGCATCCGGGGAGGGATTCGATCCCTGGCTGGATTGGCTGAGGGCCAAGCTCAGCAAGGAATAGCTATGCCGAAGGATCTTTCCGGGAGGCAAATCCTCATCCGCGGCATCGTCCAGGGAGTGGGTTTCCGCCCATTTATTTACAACCTGGCCCGGCGCTTCGAGCTGGCTGGCTGGGTGTGCAACTCGTCTCGGGGCGTTGAAATTGTAGTCAATGGGGAAGAAGCGCGGATCAGGGACTTCATCTCCGCGATCAGGACGGATGCCCCTCCCCTGGCCCGGATCGACGCGATGGCGGAAGAAACCCTCAAACCGGATGGCTATACGAATTTCGAGATCCGCGAGAGCCTCCCGCAGCCTGGCGAGTTCATCCCCATTTCCCCGGACGTCTCCATCTGCCCGGACTGCCAGCGCGAGCTCTTCGACCCCGCGGACCGGCGCTACCGCTACCCATTCATTAACTGCACCAACTGCGGGCCGCGCTTCACCATCATCCAGGATATCCCCTACGACCGGCCTCAAACCACCATGTCCGGCTTTCCGCTCTGCCCGGATTGCGAAGCGGAGTACCACGATCCCGCGAACCGCCGCTTCCACGCGCAGC
The DNA here is from genome assembly GCA_021796375.1 of Chloroflexota bacterium. Taxonomy (GTDB): domain Bacteria; phylum Chloroflexota; class Anaerolineae; order Anaerolineales; family Anaerolineaceae; genus JAJYJF01. The sequence continues at coordinate 2,943 of JAJYJF010000106.1, forward strand.
CGGTCGCCTGCCCGGAGTGCGGCCCGCAGGTATCGCTCGAGGTACGAGGAAAACTGCTGGCGGCCCGCGAAGATGCGATCCAGCTGGCGCGCGGCTATCTGAAGGCAGGCAAAATCCTGGCGGTCAAAGGTCTCGGCGGTTATCACCTGGCATGCGACGCATCGAACCCTGCGGCGGTCGCCGAGCTCCGGCGGCGCAAGCGGCGCATCGAAAAGCCGTTCGCCCTGATGGCCTGGGATCTGGCAGCGGTTCAGGATTGCTGCCTGGTCTCCGCACAGGAAGCGGATCTGCTCCAATCTCGCCAGCGTCCAATCGTCCTGCTGCAGCAGAAACCCGGCTCCGGGGTAGCCCCTGAGGTCGCCCCTGGCCAGCGAACCCTCGGGGTGATGCTGCCCTACACGCCCCTGCACCTGCTGCTGCTCGAGCCGGAGCCGGGCTTCCCGGGGCTGCTCGTCATGACCAGCGGCAACCTGAGCGAAGAGCCGATCGCGTACCAGGACGGCGAAGCGCGGATCCGCCTGGCCCCGCTGGCCGACGCGCTGCTGACCCACAACCGCCCGATCCACGTGCGCGTCGACGATTCGGTGGTGCGGGTGATGGCCGGGAGTGCGCAGGTCGCCCGCCGGTCGCGCGGGTACGCTCCCGACCCGATCCACCTGCCATTCCGCGCGCGCCAGATCCTGGGCGCCGGCGCCGAGCTCAAAAACACCTTCTGCCTGACCCGCGACACCTACTGCTTCGTCAGCCACCATATCGGCGACCTGGAAAATTATGAGACCCTCGAATCTTTCCAGGATGGGATCCGGCATTTCGAGCGCCTGTTCCGGATCGAGCCCGCCGTCCTCGCCTGCGACCTGCACCCGGATTACCTGGCCTCGCGCTATGCCCGAGAGCGGAGCGCCGCGCAAAGCCTGCCGCTGGTCGAGGTCCAGCACCACCACGCCCACCTGGCCGCCTGTCTGGCCGATAACGGCTGGAGCGCGCCGGAGCCGGTCATCGGGTTGACCTATGACGGCACCGGATACGGTCCGGATGGGACGATCTGGGGCGGGGAGGTGCTGGTCGGCGGCTACCAGGGCTATCAGCGCCGCTTCCACCTGAAACCGCTGCCGCTCCCGGGCGGCGACCGCGCGGTCCGAAAGCCGGCCCGGATGGCCCTGGCCGCGCTGTGGAAGCTGGGTTTGGAGTGGGACCCGGCCCTGCCCGCGGTGGGAGCGGTCTGCGAGGATGATCGGGCCGTCTTGCGCGCGATGCTGGAAAAAAACATCAACTCCCCGCTTACCTCCAGCCTCGGCCGGCTGTTCGACGCGGTCTCGGCCCTGGTCGGCGTCCGGCAGGAATGCAGCTACGAAGGCCAGGCCGCCATGGAGCTGGAAGCCCTGGCGGACCCGTCCGAAACCTGCTCGATCGACTTCGGGTTCGAGCGGGATGAGCTGGATCCGACCCCCGTCATCGAGGGGATAATCTCCGGCTGGCTTGCCGGGACGCCCGCCAGCCGGCTTTCAGCGATCTTCCATAACAGCCTCCTCCAGGTTTCGGCCCGGGCGTGCGAGCAGATCCGGCGGGAAACCAGCATTCGCACGGTTGCCCTGGCCGGAGGCGTCTGGCAGAACCGCTACCTGACTGAAAAAATGGTCTCGCTCTTGGAAAAATACGGCTTCAGCGTGCTGGTCCACCGCCGGCTTCCGGCCAACGATGGGAGCATCTGCGTGGGACAGGCCGCGATCGCGGCTTTTTCTGCCAGCCGCAACGATTGACGAGAAAGGATTCTAAAATGTGCCTTGCAGTGCCGGGTAAAATCATCGAAATCTATGCTGCGGGTGGGCTGCGCATGGGGAAAGTCGATTTCGGCGGCGTCATCCGCGAAGCCTGCCTGGAAGCCCTGCCGGATTCAAAGATCGGCGACTACACGATCGTCCATGCCGGTTTTGCGCTCAACCTGCTGAGCGAAGAGGAAGCTCAAGCCAGCCTGGAGGCGCTCCGCGAGCTGGCCTCGATCGAAGATGAACTCGATCCCCCCGCCGCACAGGATTGGAGATAGAATCTCCTGCGAAGGGAGCCGGGATGGAATTTACCACAGAGTTTCGCGATGCCCACCTCGTTCGCGGCGTTATCGAAAAGATCCGCCGGCGGGTAACCCGCAGCTGGGTGCTGATGGAGATCTGCGGCGGGCAAACGCATGCCATCTTGCATTACGGTCTCGATCAACTGCTGCCGGCGGAAATCGAGCTCGTCCACGGGCCGGGCTGTCCGGTCTGCGTGACCTCGCTGGAGCTGATCGATAAAGCCCTGGCGATCGCCGCTCGCCCGGAGGTGATCTTCACCTCCTACGGGGATATGCTGCGCGTCCCCGGCTCCCAACGGGACCTGTTTTCGGTGCGCGCCGCGGGAGGCAAGGTGCGGGTGGTTTATTCCCCGCTGGACGCGGTTAAAATCGCCCAGGAGAACCCGGATAAACAGGTGGTTTTCTTCGCCATCGGCTTCGAGACGACCGGCCCATCGAATGCGATGAGCGTGGTGCAGGCCAAGATGCTCGGGCTGAAGAACTACTCCGTGCTGGTCTCGCATGTATGCGTTCCCCCGGCCATGCACGCTATCCTGTCATCTCCGGCCAGCCGGGTTCAGGGTTTCCTGGCTGCCGGGCATGTCTGCTCGGTGATGGGCTACTGGCAGTATCCCTCGATCGCGGAGAAGTACCGCGTCCCGGTCGTGGTCACCGGCTTCGAGCCGCTCGATCTCGTCCAGGGGATCTGGATGACCGTCGATCAGCTCGAATCGGGGACCTGCGAGGTCCAGAACGCCTACTCGCGCGTCGTCAGCCGGGAAGGGAATACCGCCGCCCAGGCGATCTTGAACCGGGTTTTCGAGCCGTGCGATCGCAAATGGCGCGGGATCGGGATGATCCCGCAGAGCGGCTGGCAGCTCACGACCGAATTTTCGGATTTTGACGCCGAGAAGCGCTTCGATGTGGGTTCGATTCAGACCCAGGAATCGCCTTACTGCATTGCCGGGGAAATCCTCCAGGGATTGAAAAAACCAACCCAATGCCCGGCATACGGCAAGCTCTGCACGCCGGATACGCCGCTGGGAGCGACCATGGTGTCTTCCGAAGGCGCTTGCGCTGCCTACTATCGATACGGGCGAACCGAGGGATGATGGAAAAACAAGAGACCCCAAGCTTTGACGGCGCGGCCTGTCCGGTGCCCCTTCCTCATCAGGGCGAGATTGTCATGGGTCACGGCAGCGGCGGGCGGATGACCCAGGACTTGATCCGGCGGGTATTCCTGCCCGCCCTGGAGAGCCCCGAGCTCCTGCAGGCGAACGATGCGGCCTCCCTGTCCCTCCCGGCCGCCGCCGGGTTGAACGGCCGCTTATCCGTCTCGACGGATTCGCATATCGTCGCCCCGCTGTTCTTCCCGGGCGGTGATATCGGCCGGCTCGCCGTCTGCGGGACGGTTAACGACGTGGCCATGCTCGGCGCCCAACCGCTCTACCTGACCGCCGGGTTCATCCTCGAAGAAGGGCTGGCGATAGAGGTTCTTGAGAAAGTGGCTCGCTCGATGGAGGGTGCCGCCCGGGAAGCGGGCGTGCGCCTGGTTGCCGGGGATACCAAGGTCGTCGAACGCGGAAAAGCCGACGGGCTGTTCATCAATACCACCGGGATTGGCTGGATCCCAGAAGGCCGGCAGGTTGGCGGAGAACAGGCCAGGCCGGGAGACGCGGTCCTGCTCTCGGGCACGATGGGCGACCATGGGATCGCGGTGCTCGGCGCCCGGGGAGACCTGGGCTTCGAAACCCGCATCGTCTCGGACGTAGCGCCGCTCAACCGGATGATCGAAGACATCCTGCTTGCTGCCCCGCACACCCACGTCCTGCGCGACCCGACCCGCGGCGGGCTGGCGACCACCTTGAACGAGATCGCGGTGCAGAGCCAGGTGGGGATGATGATCGACGAAGAATCGGTGCCCATCCAGACCGCCGTTCGTTCGGCATGCGAGATGCTGGGCTTCGACCCGCTGTACGTTGCCAACGAGGGCAAAGTAATCGTGATCGTCCCCGAAGAGGAAGCCGGCGCCGCCCTGGAGGCGATGAAATCTCACCCTGCAGGCAGCTTGGCTACGCGCATTGGCCGGATCACACCCGCCCCCGCGAGGCGCGTCCTCCTGAAAACCTCCCTCGGCAGCACCCGCCTCCTCGATGTCCTCGCCGGAGAGATGCTCCCCAGGATCTGCTGATCTAACCCCCCCCCCCGAAAAAAAACCTGCCAGCAAAGACCGGCAGGCTTTTACCGTGGGTTGTAGTGCGCAAAGCTA
>JAJYJF010000107.1:0-2163 GCA_021796375.1 Chloroflexota bacterium
GGGCTGAAATGGGTAGACGAGTTTCTTTATTACTACACCAACTACGGCATCCGCCAGGTGCTGAATATCAACTCCGGCACGGTCCTGCTGGGCTACCTGCTCTACCGTTTGGGGGTGGATATCCAGTTCAAGATCTCGGTCTTCATGGGGAATGACAATCCTTATGCCGGGCTGTGGACGCTCATCGGGGCGAAGCTGTTTGCCCGGGAGGACGGCACCTCGCCGCTCATCGGCTTCAACTGGGGCAATTCGGTCAACAACGAGACCCTGGAGATCACCGCGCAGGTGCGCAAGCAGCTGGGGTTTGAGGAGGTCGTCCGCTTCGAGCACCATATCACCGAGACCTGGAAGAGCATCGTCCGCCAGCCCTACGACCGGCGGCAGGAGCTGCTCCAGCTGGCGGATCACGTGGCCAACATCTCCGCTAAGCATGAGGGCGGCGATCCCGAGGTCGACTGCGCGCGGGCGCACCCTTCCGATATCCTGGATTACTTCCGTGAGAAGCAGGAGGTGATCGCCAGCGGCGACTGGGAAAACCTCGCGCTCAACTTCATGGATAAGGTCGCGGCTTCCGATCACACCGCCCGCGCTCTGACCGAGAACGGGCTGAGCTTCGTCGCCGCCGGGCTGCATTCCAAAACCTGATCCGCGGGCGGGGGTGTGGGCGTTCCTGCCGCATTCCCGGCCGCTCGATTCTTGTATGCGATCCCCGCCGGGAGAAATCACCCCGCCGGGGATCGCCAGCTTTTAAGGGCTTTAACCAATCGCCGCTCAGGCTGGCTGCGGATCGCTGGTCTCGTTTAGAACCAACCAGCCGAGACCGGCTCCAAGGGGCTGCCGGCGCTGTCTCCAGGCGCTCCATTCGCGGGATTTTAATGGGGGAAACGGCACGGATTGGATATAATCATGGGTATCTTGCCGAAGAAACACTCATCGATCATCCCGGAGGGAAGGCCAGCCATGGAAAGACGACCCAAACTAACCGTCGTGGGCAGCTACAATACCGACCTCACCGTCCGCGCGCCGCGCATCCCGGTGGGCGGGGAAACCATCCTGGGGGGGCCTTTCCAGAGCGGGCCGGGGGGCAAGGGCGCCAACCAGGCCGTGGCGGCTGCCCGCCTGGGCGCGGATGTGACCATGCTGGTCAAGCTCGGCAGCGATCCCTTTGGCGACCAGGCCGCCGAAAACCTGGCCCGGGAGAACATCCGCTGCGATTACGTTCTCCGCAGCGCGGAGAGCCATACCGGCGTGGCATTCATCGTCGTGGACGACGCCGGTGAGAATATGATCGTCGTGGCGGCGGGCGCCAATAACCTGCTCAGCCCGGCAGACATCGACCGTGCGCGGGAGGCGATCACCTCCGCGGATCTGGTGGTATTCCAGCTCGAGGTGCCGGTCGAAACCGTGACGCACGCCGCGCGCCTTGCCCGCCAAGCCGGGGTGCGGGTGCTGCTGAACCCGGCGCCCGGGCGCAAGCTCGACCGGGACCTGCTGGAGCAGGTGGATATCCTGACCCCGAACGAGACGGAAGCCGCCCTGATCAGCGGCCTGCCGGTGACGAACGTCCGCGAGGCGGAAGCTGCCGGGAAGAAGCTGCTCGAGGAGGGCGTTCGGGCGGTCGTCCTGACGCTGGGGTCGAACGGCGCCCTGGTGGTGACACCCCAGGGATCCCAGCACGTCCCGGGGCGCCGGGTGAAGGTGGTCGATACGACCGGCGCGGGGGACGCTTTCAGCGCTGCCCTGGCGGTGCGGCTGGCGGAGGGAAAGGACCTGGCTGAGGCGGTGCGTTTTGCCAATCTCACTGCGGCGCTGCAGGTCACCCGCTTCGGTACCGCCCAGGCCATGCCGTCCCGCCAAGAAGTGGAGGCCTTTCTGGGGTGAGGGCGGGGTTCCCCGCGGGACCTCGCCGCCCTTCGCCCAGGCTCCCCGGCGGGGCGCGGGCATCCCGGGAGATCGCAAGCCCGTCCCGGAAGCTGTTCGTGAAACGCTCCCATAAAAAGGGGCTCCAATCGGATAAAATTAGCCCATGACAACCAAAACCTCCGATCTAAAAGATTTGTCGATCCTGGGGAACCCGGCCCAACCCAGCAAGAAACTCGAAGCATTTCCGAACCGGGCTCCGGGGCGCTTCTATCTGGTCACGCTCGAGACCAGCGAGTTCAC
>JAJYJF010000107.1:2263-7255 GCA_021796375.1 Chloroflexota bacterium
AAACCTCCGATCTAAAAGATTTGTCGATCCTGGGGAACCCGGCCCAACCCAGCAAGAAACTCGAAGCATTTCCGAACCGGGCTCCGGGGCGCTTCTATCTGGTCACGCTCGAGACCAGCGAGTTCACCTGTCTCTGCCCGAAGACCGGCCAGCCGGATTTCGCCACCATCCGGGTGCAGTACATCCCGGATGCGAGCGTGGTCGAATCCAAATCCTTCAAGCTTTACCTGTGGTCGTACCGCAACGAGGGCGCGTTTCACGAGCACGTGGTAAACCTGATCCTGGACGACCTGGTGAAGGCGCTGGATCCGCACTGGTGCAGGGTCACCGGCATCTTCAACGTTCGCGGCGGGATCGGGATCACGGTCGAGACGGAGCACACCAAGACCGCGGAAGCCCGGCGGCAGTGGCTGCGCCAGTCTGTGGAGAAAACGGGCGAGCCAGAGTAGCCGGAGATGGAGAGAGACAGGGCTCCCCGCAGGCCGTACCGCTGGTATTCCTTCCTCACGGCCGTCTTCGTCACCACGCTGGTCATCTCGAACATCATCGCAGTCAAGCTCGTCCAGATTGCCGGCCTGACCCTCCCGGCGGCGGTGGTGCTGTTCCCGATTGCGTATATCTTTGGGGACGTGCTGACCGAGGTGTACGGCTACGCGGCTGCCCGGCGGGTAATCTGGACGGGATTTTTCTGCAACCTGCTGGCGGTGGCCGCGATCTGGATCGGGGGCCTGCTGCCCGCGGCGTCTTTCTGGACCGCGGGGGCGTTCCGCTCGGCCGGACAATCCCAGCTGGCCTACCAGGCCATCCTGGGGTTCACGCCCAGGCTGTTGGCGGCCTCTTTCGCCGCGTACCTGATTGGCGAGTTTCTGAATTCTTACGTGCTCTCCAGGCTGAAGCTGCGGACGCACGGGCGGTTCCTGTGGGTGCGGACGATTTCCTCGACCATCGTCGGGGAGGGGGCGGATTCCGCGGTCTTTATCACCGTCGCATTTTTTGGCATCCTTTCCACCAACCAACTCGGGGTGACCGTCCTCTCGCAGTGGCTGTTCAAGGTGGTCTATGAGGTCCTCGCCACGCCGCTCACCTATCTGGTGGTGAACGCCCTGAAGCGGGCGGAAAACGAGGATTACTTCGATACGAACACAGATTACAACCCGATCTCCATCTCGCAGTGAGCGCCGAGAGCCTCACGCTGAGAAGCCGTCGCAGCAGCCGCCTGCGGCGGCCTTGATTTAAAGCAACCCTGCTCAGTAAATTGGGGGGACACGCTCCGATGCGGCCGAATAGAATATAATATAAAAGATATAAAATATACGATTATTTTCTCCGCGGGGGAGCCTGCATTGACCGCGATTACGCTGATCCATGTTGTGACCAACCTGGCTTTTATCCTGCTGGCCGGGCTGACCCTGATCGATTTTCTGAGCAACTCGGGATGGTTTCACGCCGACCTTGCCCTGGTATTCGCCGACCTGGCGCTCGTCGCGGCCGTCCAGCTCATCCCGGTGCCGGCCGGGTGGAAAACTCCCTGGGTGGGAGTTTTCACGGGCATGCTGCTCGTGGCACACCCGTACCTGCTGCTGCGCATGGTGCGGCATTTCCGCCCGGTTTCGTTCGGCCTGCAGTGGTTCGCGGCGGGCGGGATGCTGCTCAGCTGGCTGGCGGTCGTCATCTTTGCGGGGGCAGTCTCCCCGGAGATCGAGCTCGCGATCGTCATTTATTTTCTGGTGGTCGAGGGCTATAACGCCCTGGCGTTTTTCCAGGATGCGCGCCGCTACAGCGGGTTTACCCGGCGGCGCCTCAAGCTGGCGGCGGCCGGGACTACGATGATCGCCGGGGTTCTGCTTGTTTCCGGAATCGATCTGGTTCTCCCCAAATACCTTTCCACTTCCGGCTTGATCAGCCAGGGGCTGGGGACCTTCTCCGTGGTGTGCTACTTTTTGGGCTTCGCCCCGCCGCGCTGGCTACGCCGGGTATGGCAGCAAGCCGAGCTGCACAAATTTCTCCACCGCTCGGCTGGCTTGCGCTCCCGCGACCAGCGCCAGAACTACCTGCGCGAGCTGTGCATGACCGCCATGGAGACGGTCGGCGGCGTGGGGACGCAGCTGGCACTGTGGAGTCCCGAGCATGCCGACCTGGTGGTGCAGGAGTCGGTTTTTTCGCCCACCTTTAACCGCACAGATCCGCTCATTCCGATCGACCTGCAGCCCTACTGGCAGGCCAACCGACCGGCGGTCCTCCGGCTCCAGCCGGACAGCCCGGTGAGCGGGTCGATCATCTCCAGCTTCACGGGCCTGCAGACGGCGCTGGTGATCCCGGTTGCCAACCTGGAAAAGAACTGGGGTGTCCTGCTGGTTTACCTCCTGCGCTCGCCGGTTTACGTTCAGGATGACCTGGATATGCTGGCCGTCTACACCGAGCAGGCAGCCATCTCGCTGACCTATGAGGCGCTGCTCACCGAACAGCAGGCGCTGATCAGTGTTTTGAACAACAACCAGGCGCAGCTTCAGGTGCTGAACGAAAAGCTCAAGCAGGAGATTTTGGAGCGCCAGCGAGTCGAGGTGGACCGCGAGCGGGCCATCCGCGCCCGGGCCGCGCGGGAAGAAGCCGAGGCTGCCCGCCGGCGTTTTGCCTTCCTGGCCAGCGCCAGTCAGGTGCTGAGCTCTTCGCTGGACGAGGCGGAGATCCTGGCGCGATTTGCCGCCCTCGTGGTGCCCGAGATTGCCGACGGGTGCGAGATCGAGCTTCTCGAGCGGGGGCTGGCGCCAAAAGCGGCGGAGTTCGCCGACGTCCAACCGGAGCGCGCCGCCAGCCAGCGCCGGTGGCGCGAGCTGCACCCGGTTGATCCCGATTCGCCGGGCCTGCTGGCAGAAGTCTCCCGGACCGGCCAGCCAAAGCTGTTAGAAATCCCCCGGGACATGTTCATTGGCGTTGAGGCGGCGAGTCCCGAAGATGTGCAGCTCATGCAGGACCTGAACTACATCTCGGCGATGATGGTCCCCCTGCGAGCGCACGACCGGCTGATGGGGGTGGCCCTGTTTACCACCTCCAGCTCAGGCCGGCGGTACTCGGCCGACGATGTGCCTTTCCTGCAGGACCTGGCGAGCCGGGCTGGCCTCGCCATCGATAACGCCGTCCTGTACGCGGCCGCGCAGCGCGAGATCGCCGAGCGGGTGCACGCCGAGCAGGCGCTGCATGAGAGCCAGGATGCCCTGCTGCTGACGACCGAAGCGGCGGACGTCGGGCTGTGGAGCATGGACCTGGTCCGCGAGCGCACCGATTGGGACCCGCGCTTCAAGATGCTGATGGGATTGGACCCCGATCAGGAGATCGACGGCATCACTGCTTACGACCTCATCCATCCCGGGGACGTTGCCCGGGTGAGAGGGGCAGTCCAATCTGCCCTGATCGGCCACGCGCCGTTCGAGGCGGAGTTTCGGGTGCCATTAAAAGAGGGGAACCTGCGCTGGATCTTGGCGCGCGGGAAGGGATTCTACGACCCGGGCAGCCGGCCCGTCCGCCTGCTGGGGGTCGCTTTCGATATTACCCAGCGCAAGGCGAATGAAAAACGCTCGCGCGAGAACCAGGCCCAGATCGAGCTGCAGCACCGCTTGATGAGCCAGCGGGAGAGCGAGCGGCGGAAAATCGCCCAGGACCTGCACGACGGCCCGCTTCAGGAGCTGATTGCCCTGACCTTCGAGATTTCCAGCGAGATCGCCCAGGCGGAGGATCCAGCCCTCGTCGAGCAGCTGGAACGGACCCGCGAGGGATTGAAACGCCAGATCGGGGAGCTGAGACTCTTCGCCAGCGAGCTGCGGCCGCCGGCGCTGGATAAATTCGGGCTCGATAAGGCCATCGATTCGCACCTCGAGAAGTTCCGAAAAAAATATCCGGAAATTGATGTGCAGCTGGAACCGCAGTCTAAAAATATAATCCTGCCCGAAACCGCCGGGCTGGCCCTCTTCCGCATCTACCAGGAAACGCTGAATAATGTCGTGCGGCATTCTCAGGCCAGCCGGGTGAGGGTCAGGGTCGGCACCCGGTATCATATGGCGGAGCTGGAGGTCAATGACAACGGCTGCGGTTTCCAGGTGCCGGAGGAGTGGCTGGATCTCGCTCGGCAGGGGCACCTCGGGCTGGTGGGGATCCACGAGCGGGCGGAGGCCATCGGCGGGAGCGCCTGGATCTATTCCCGGCCCGGGGAGGGGACGATCATCCGCGTGCGCGTCCCGCTCGCCACGGACCTGCCGGCGTCCTGATCCGGCCGCAGATTTCAATCGTTTACACGGCGAACGCGGTATCAGGGTTAATTTGCCTAGAGGTTCATTCTTTTTTGACCGAGGCGGATAGGTCGTTCAGGCATCTGGCCGTCGCGTTGGCTACGGCGCCCGGATCTGAAGGCGGACCAGGCGGCTCTTGCCAGCTTCTGCGACCACCAGGTTGCCCTGGGCGTCGAAGCAGATCCCCTGCGGGCTCGAAAGCCCGCCGGCCAAAACCCGGCCCTGCTGCTCGCCGGCGGGGATCAGGTAGACCTGCCCGGCGCTGATGGAAATGGCGAAGATGTTCCCGGCCGGGTCTTCGATCACGTCATCGGCCAGCGGCAGCCGCGCCAGCACCTGGCGGCTGCCGTTCGCCTTCAAGCGGATGATTTCCCCGGCATCTTCATCCGCGACCAGAATATCCCCGCTCGCCTCGGGGAAGGCCCCGGTCGGCCGCAGAAACCCGCCCGCGATGGTCTGGACCTGGGCGCCGTCCAGGCTGGCGCGCAGCAGCCGGCCGTTGGGGCTGTCCGGTACGAGGATTTGAGGGGATCCGCCCGCATCCTCCAGGGCGATCCCATCGACGCCGGGGTTTCCCGTCCGTTTGGGCAGGTCGACGAAGGTCGTGATCCGCCCGGTGAGCGGGTCGACCCGCACCAGGCGGTTTTTTCCCTGCTCGGCGACGACCAGATCCCCGCCGGGGAGCTGCACGATCCCCTCGGGCTCATCGAGG
>JAJYJF010000108.1 GCA_021796375.1 Chloroflexota bacterium
GAAGGCCTGGATGTCGTCCATGTCGAACAGCTGCACGCCGGGCACCTCGCGCGCGTCGCTGGCGACATTTCGCGGCACGCCCAGGTCCACCAAAACCAGGCTGCGTCCCGGCCGGCGCGCCATCACCTCCGCGAGCAGCGCGCGGTCGAGGATCGGGGAGGGTGCGGCGGTGGAGCTGAACACCAGGTCGGCCCCGGCCAGCCCGTCGGCCAGGCGGCCGTAGGGGATATCCCTGGCGCCGTACCGGACGGCCATCTCGCGGGCGGCGCCGGGGGTGCGGTTAGCCAGGGTGATCGCGCCCGCGCCGCGCGCGCGCAGGGCGTTGAGCGTCTCCGCGCCGACTTTGCCGGCGCCGACAACGAGGATGCTGGCGCCGGCCAGGCTGCCGTACTGGCTCTCCGCCAGCTCGATCCCGACCGTGCTGATGCTGACCGGGCGCCGGCCGATGGCCGTTTCGGTGTGCACGCGCTTGCCGGCGCTGATCGCCGCCCGGAACAGGGAAGACAGCGCGTGACGGGCGCTGCCCAGGCGCAGGCTCAGCTCGAGCGCGCGCGCCACCTGCCCCAGCACCTGCGTCTCGCCGACCGCGATCGAATCCAGCCCGGCGGCCACCCGGAAGAGATGGTCCGCGGCGGTCAGGCCGTCGTAGCGCAGGATGTAGGGCGCCACCTGGCCGGTGGGGAGGCGGAATACCTGGGCCAGGTAGGTCAGCAGCGAGCCGGTCGGGTCGGGGCTGCCGTTTTCCGGGGTGGAGATCAGCGCATAGACCTCCAACCGGTTGCAGGTGGAGAGCACCACCATCTCGGCGATGGGTTCGAACGGGCCGGTGCGGACGGGGTAGGCCTCGAAGGCTTCCTCGATCGCTTCGGGGGGCAGGTTCAGGCACTCGCGAAGTTCGACCGGCGTGTTGTGGTGGTTAACGCTTAAGCACGAAAGCTGCATCAGGCTGAAACCTGCCTTTCCTTCAGGATAGCGAGATGGTCCCAGGCGGCGCTGGCTGCCTGCTGGCCCTGGTGGATGCAATCCGGAACGCCGACGCCCTCGTAGGCGCTGCCGGCGAGGTATAAGCCGGGCGGGCAGCCGGCCTTGATCTGCCGGACGCGGTCGAGGTGGCCCACGTCGTACTGGGCATTCCCTTGCGCCCAGCGGAAGACCCGCGCCATCACCGGCTCGGCCCGCACCCCCATCAGATCTGCCAGCTCGGCGCGCGCGCTGGCGATGATCTCCGCGTCGCTGCGCTCCAGCGCCTCTTCACGGCCGGGACCGCCGACAAAGCAGCGCAGCAGCAGCGACCCCTCCGGCGCGCGGTGCTCAAATTTCAACGAGCTCATGGTGCAGGCCGACACCTGGCGGCTCTCGCGCTGGGGGACCAAAAACCCGATCCCCGAGAACGCCTCTCCCCAATCCGCGCTGCGGTACCCCAGGGAAACGGTGGCGGTGGACACGTAGCGGATGTCCCGCAGCCCGGCCGCCAGGTCCGGCGCAAAGGATGCCACCAGGCCCGCCGCGGCAAACGCGGGGGCGGCCAGCACCACCGCATCGAACGTCTGCGCCGGCCCGGATCCGGCCGTCACGCGGTAGCCGCCATCCGCCAGCGGCTGCAGCCCGGTCACCGGGCTGCCGAACCGCAGTGCTACGCCGGACAGCGCCTTTTCGAGGGCAGCGACCAGCTGGCCCATGCCGCCGCGGAAGGAGACGAAAGCGGAGCGCTTCCACGCCGGGCCGTCTGGATGGGCAGCCGGCTGCCTGCGCGCTCGCGCCGCCCGTTTTTGAGCCAGCATTCCGCGGATCAGGCTGCCGTACTGCTTTTCCATCGCCCGGTAGCGGGGGAAGGTGCCCAGCAGGCTCTGCTCTTCCGGGTCGGAGACGTGGATCCCGGCCATCAGCGGCTCGGCGATCTTATCGAGAGCTTCCTGCCCCAGGCGGCGGCGGATAAAATGGCCCAGGCTTTCATCCTCGTCGTCTTTTCGCCCGGGGATGAACAAATCCAGCCCCATGCGGAGCTTGCCCGGCCAGGAGATCAGCGGGGAGGTGACGAAAGGCATAAACCGGGTCGGGATGATCATCATCACCCCATCCGGGACGGGGGTCAGGCGCCCGTGATTAACGACGTAGAGCTTTCTCTGCACCGGGCTGGTACCGATCAGGTCCGTTTCGAGTCCCAGGGTCTCCGCCAGCTGGGATGTCCAGGGTTTCTGCTGAAAAACGCTGTCCGGGCCGCCGTCGACGGTGAACTCGCCCGCCTGCTCGGTCAGGATCTTCCCGCCCAGCCGCGAGGAGCCTTCGAACAGGGTCACCGAGAGCGGGAGGCCGGACTGGCGCGCTTTGCCCTGCAGCGCGTAAGCCGCGGCCAGGCCGGTAATCCCGCCGCCGATCACCGCGATGCTTGGGACCTTCTCAGCGGCTGGCATCTGCGCTCCCCGGTTGGGTGCGGGTCAGGAGGAAGCGCGACAGCCCATCGATAAAATCGCCCGAGGCGTTGAGCGATTCGCTGCGCTCGAGATGGATGCCTGCGGCGCGCGCGATCTCCTGGGCTTCGATATCCAGATCGTAAAGCACCTCCACGTGGTCGGCCATGAACCCGACCGGGATCGCCAGGATGTTGCGCAGGCCTTTGCGGGCATAATCGGGGAGGATCTGCTCTATGGACGGGCCCAGCCACTCGCCGGGAGCGGCCCCGGCGCTCTGGTAGCAAAAGCTCCACCGTCCTTCGGACAGGCCGAGCTCCGCGGCGACCAGCCGGGCGGTCTCGCGCAGCTGCTCCGGGTATGGGTCTCCGCCGTCCAGGATCGCCGCCGGAAGGCTGTGCGCGGTAAAGAGGTAGTAAACCTCCCCGCGGGCGCCGGCGGGGAATTTCTGCAGGGCCGCGCGGGCTTTCGCCGCCAGTGCGCGCGCCAGGAAGAGCTCGGCATACCAGCTCTCGATAAATTCCAGATGGAATGGGGCCGGCAGGCCGGCTTCGGCCTCGCGCAGCTTGGCCAGGTAAGCCCCGGTGCTCATCCGCGAGGACTGGGGCGTCATGCAGAAGGCCAGCCCTTCGCGGCAGCCGTCCGCGGCGATCTGGGCGACCGCCTCGCGGATGTAGGGCTTCCAGTGGCGCATCCCCACGTAGACGCGGTAGTCCGGCCCGCCTCCGGCTGCGGTCGAGAAGCTGTTCAGGCAGTCCTCCAGGCCGGCGGCCTGGGCGCGGGTGATCTCCAGCAGCGGCGAGCGCCCGCCAATGCGGGCGTAGCGCTCGCGGATCTCGGCGACGAACTCGGGCGAGGTCGGCCGGCCCCCGCGGATATCCAGCAGGTAGGGCTCGATATCGTCGAGCGAATCCGGCCCGCCGTACGCCATCACCAGCACGGCGCGGGTCACTGCCGGCCGTCCTGGGCGGTGAACAGGGCGGACATCTCTGCGGGCGAGTGCCAGACCCCGGTATAGACCGGGGTATCGCGCTCGGTATACTCGCGCACGTCGCTGCCGCGCAGCTCGTTGACCAGCTCGGAGAAGCGGTACAGCGTCTCCATCTCGTAAACCACGATAAACTCCTGGTCCTGGACGCCGAACGAGTACAGCAGAAGCTGCTTGATCTCCGGGTACTGGCGGCCGACGCGGATGTGCTCGTTCATCATGCCCTGGCGGGTATCCTTGCCGAGCAGGTACCACTGGATGGTTTTCACGAACGGGTAAAGCACCAGATAAGTGCTGCGGCGGCTGTCGAACGGGTCGATCTCCTGCGCCGAGGCTGCGCTGCGGGCATAGACCGAGGGGCGGGTATATCCCCACAGGGCTGCCGCCGGCTCGATCCACCGCCGGCGGGCTGACAGCGCCCGGCCCAGGCTGGCGAAAAACCTGGCCTCGTCAGCCGGATCGTCGAGCGGGGCGGCGCTCCACACCAGGAAGTCGCCCTCCGCCTGGAGGGCTGCCGTCTGGTAGAAGTTGGCGCAGGTCGCCCCACTTTGCAGCTCCCGCGCGAAGGCTGGGAAAAAATCAGCCTGCCGGTCGGGAGGAAGCTCCCAATAAGCAGGCGTGAAGCGCAGGCTCAGATAGTGGTTGAGTGTTTTTTCTGGCATCCGAAATCGTCTCCAAACCCTGACAGTACTAAATCATCAGCAAGCGGCCGTCACCAGCCGGTTACTCCGGTCGTCCACCCGGGATCTTCAAGCCGGGTGGGCCACTTCCGCCAGCCGTTCCATGTGGCTGGCCAGCGTGGCCACGAGCAGCGCATCGAAGAAATCGACCGCGCGCAAGAAAATACGGTAGCCCTCCGGGTCGTTCGGTCCCCCAAGACCACCGGTGGCCTGGACAGTGCCCAAAATGGAGCGGCGGAAGAACAGGAACGCCTCCGCGGTCTGGGCGGTGTTCAGCCCGGCATTGGCGCTGATCCTGCCGTAGTCGGCCGCCATCCGCTCCCCTTCGTGCAGAAAACCCTTCGCCGGGTCGCTGCGGCTGACGTACTGCACCATCAGGTTGAGCAGGCGCTGCCCGCTGTAGCGGAAAAAGAGCCGCTGGTCTTCGTTCAGCTGGCGGATCCAGCCCGCGGGCTGGCGGTCCAGGGAATGGGTGTACTGGCGGGCGAGGTCCAATGAAAGCGTTTCCAGCTGGTCCGTGCCCGGGTCGGGATCGGGCTTGACCAGCATCTCTTCCCGGACCGTCTCGATGGCTCCTGCCGAGAACCGCCGCCTGCCGTTCAGGGTGCGGATGAACGGCACCTTGCCAGCGTCCGCCCAGCGCCGCAGGGTGGAGGGGTGGACGCCGAGCCTGCCGGCTGCCTCAGCCAGTTCCAACCAGTTATCAGTCATCCCGGCACATCCTATCAAGGAAAAGCATTTCTATCAAAGCTATCACCGGACTAATTTTATTGGGAACGCCGGGACAAGTCAACCGTTTTAACCGGTTCTAATTTGTTTCTAATCCGGGGAGGACGGCTTAACGGAACAGGGTATATTTTCAAATACAATAAGTTTGGGATAAGCCGATATGTCATCCTGAGCCGGTTCACCCAGAGTACGGGCGAACCGGCTCAGGATGACATGGAATAATTACCCCGAATTGAGGTTAAAATCGAAAATCACCGGCGGAGACCTGGCTCCGCCGGTGAAGGTAAGGTGGATAGATCCCACCCCAGGGATCGGTTAAAAGCTTTCGCGAGCGCCCCGGCGCCTAGTACTGCCCGATCAGTTTCCAGATGGCGCCGTGCAGGCCGTGCATCCCCGGGACCTTGCCGCTGGGGGAGGCGTACATGAGGATGCATTTGCCGCGCACCGGGTTGACCCCCGCCTCTGCCGCGGCTGCCTGCACCTCGGGCGAATCAGCGCCCTGCTGCAGCCAGATCTTCGTGATGCCGGCGGCGGCGGCTTCGCGCACCGCCTGCCCGGCCTGGCGCGGGGTCACGCAGATCACCACCCCGTCGGCCATGCCCCGCAGGGCCGCCAGGTTGGGGTAGCAGCGCATCCCGCCGATCTCCGGGGCTTCCGGGTGGACGAGCAGGACTTCATAGCCGCGCGCGGCGAGCTCCGCGGCGATGGTGTTGCCAAATTTTTTCCCCGAGCGCGAAGCGCCCACAACCGCAAGGCGTTTCCCCTGCAAAAACTCTTTCACTGCCTGGTCTATTTTTCCTCCATCCGGGAACTTCTTTCATCCAGATTGCAGCTGCGGAAACCACACGGCGGGATGCCCCCTCGGGCTAACCCCACGAACCCCACCTAGATTATATACGCGAAAACGGGCAGAATGTCGCGCCTCCCCCAGAATCGGGGGAGGCGCATGAGATGCTCGCGGCAGTCCCGGTGGGCTTTACCGGGAGGTGATCGCCAGGTAATCGTGCGGGTTGACGTGCGACCCGTCGTACCACATTTCGAAGTGCAGGTGCGGCCCGGATGAGTTGCCGGTCGAGCCCATATTCCCGATCAGCTGGCCTTTGTAGACGGACTGCCCGCATTGGACCAGGATCCGGCTCTGGTGGCCGTACAGCGTCTGGTAGCCGTTGCCGTGATCGATGACGGTCACGTTCCCGTAGCCCCAGTCGTTCCAGCCGGCATACACGATCACCCCGTTGTCGGCGGCGTAGATGGCGTTGCCCATCGCCCCGCCGAAATCCACCGCCGGGTGGTTGGCGGCGGGGGTGTAATCGTAGCCGGAGAGCCAGTGGTCGACGGTCGGGAAGGTGAACGTCCCCGTGCCCACCGCGCCATCCGTGGGCTTGCTGCAGGCGCCGGGTCCGTAAAGATGCGCTGACCCCGGGTTGAAGCGGGAGATGGTCGGGGCGCTCCAGGTGATGAAGTTGCGGTAGCCGCCCGGGATGATGAGCCAGGTGCCCACGGCGATGTTGGGATGGGAATAGTCGCCGATCGTGTTCGAGTCCAGGTGGTTGCCGGGATAGTTGATGATGTCATCGGGGGTCACGCCGTAGCCGCGAGCGACCCCGTTCAGCCCGTCGCCCTCGTGCCACTGGTAGTAAATCCCGTCTTCGGGCAGGATGTTCAGCACCTGGCCCGGCTGGATCAGCTCCGGGTTGTCGGCCAGGGTATTCAAGTTGCCCCACAGGATGGTGGAGGGGCTCAGCCCGAACTTGTCGGCGATGCCAAAAATCGTGTCCCCGGATTGGACGGTGTACCGGGTCACCTCGAAGCGCGGGCGGTCGGGCAGGCTGGTGTGCAGGAGGGCCAGCCGCTGGATCCCTGCGGCGCCGAGAACGGCCGTCTTCGCCGCTGGGACGACGACCTGGGGGAGGCCCGAGGCCGGGCTCGGGGAAGCCGATGCGGCGGCGGCCGGCTGGGGATAGTCCTCCGCCAGGGCAGGCAGCGGGGACCAGCGGTACATCACGCCGATCCCCAGCATCGAGAGGCAAATGATGGCAGTGCTCGCCGTCCGGGCGGCCGATTGGGTCTCAGGCCGGTCCAGCCAGTGCCATATTTTTTTCAGCGCATTCAACAATGAATTCTCCGTTCACGGGCCTCGCGCCCGGTTCTGGCTCAAGAATTGGTAAAAGTCTCTTTGGGCGCATTATATCACGCGAAAAAACAAGGGGAATCCGGCATTTCATCCGCCGGCGCGGACCGTCGAGAACAGCCAGATCAGCAGCCCGAGCAAAATGACGGTGAGGGAGCCGATCGGACCCGCAGCCCCCCAGGCGGCCGTCTCTCCCCGGAAGGACTGAACCAGCGGGGTGAGCAGGATCGGGATGCCGGTCAGGATCAGGAAAACAAGGAAACCGGGTGAGGGATTTTTCTCCGTTCTG
>JAJYJF010000109.1 GCA_021796375.1 Chloroflexota bacterium
ACGGGCTGGCCGTCCAGGCCTTCCGCGCCGGGGGATTTCCAGGAAAGATCGGGCTCGTCTTGAGCCTCTCGAACTTCCTCCCGGCTTCGCCGTCCGAAGCCGACGCTGCCGCTTGCCGGCGGGTCTACGCCGAAGGATCGGCGCTCTTCGCCAGTCCGGTCTTTTTAGGGGAATATCCGGCCGACCTGATGGAATGGATCGGCCCGCAGCAGCCGCGGATTCAGCCCGGCGACCTGGAGATCATCTCTCAGCCGGTCGACTTCCTGGGGGTGAACTATTACACCAGCAACGCGGTGGCCTTCGATCCGCGCGGCGGCCATTTAAAAGCCTCCGTGGCGCAGGTCTCCGGCCCCGGCTGGGGCCGGACCGCGATGGGCTGGGGGATCAACCCGCCCGGGTTGAAAGACGTGCTGATGGATATGCACCGGACCTACCGCGCCCCGCAGCTGCTGATCACCGAAAACGGTACTGCCATGCCGGACACGCCCGCCGCGGATGGAACGGTAGCCGATAACGCCCGGATCGCGTATATCCGCGAGCACCTGCTGGCCGCCTGGGAAGCGATCCAGGCCGGCGCCCCGCTGATGGGATATTACTACTGGAGCCTGATGGATAATTTCGAATGGGCTGACGGCTACGGCCCGCGCTTCGGCCTGGTCCGGACCGATTACCCCACGCTCAGGCGCATCCCCAAGCAAAGCGCTGCCTGGTACCGGGATGCCATCGCCCGCAACGGCCTGGAGGAATAGCTCCGGTGGCGTGCGTCCAAGCCGTCATCTTCGACGTCGACGGGTTAATGATTGATTCGGAGCGGATCTTCTTCCGCCTCATCCAGCAGATCCTCGCGGAGCGCGGGATCGCCTTTGGCAACGAGCATTTTACGCGCATGCTCGGCCTGGACTACCCGCAAACCGCGGACTATGTGATCGCCGAGGCGGGCATCTCCGACCGGCCCGAAGCTTTCAACCACCTCTACCTGGATCGTTTCGACGCCCAGCTCGAGACGCACCTGGACCCGAACCCCGGCCTGATCCCGCTGGTGAGCGAGCTCCGCCAGCGGCGCGTCCCGCTGGGGATCGCTTCGAACAGCCCCTCCGAGTACTGCCAGCGCGTGCTGAAGGCGATCGGTTTGGTAGGCGCGTTCCAGGTGATCGCCGGCCGCGAGCAGGTCGAGCAGGCGAAACCGGCGCCGGATGTGTACCTGCGGGCTGCCCGCCTGCTGGGACGCGCCCCGGAAGCCTGCCTGGCCGTCGAAGATTCGCCGGTGGGCGTGCAGTCGGCGCTTCGCGCGGGGATGCGCGTGGCGGTGATCAACCCCTGGGTGGATGTCCCCGAAACCTCAAAAGCAAGCCGGAAATACCCCAGCCTGGCCGGGCTCCACGAGCACCTGTCCGACTACCTGTGCCCCTGAGCCCGGGGATCAGATGTTCAACCGGCGGATATGGGGCGCCAGGATCAGCACGCCGGCCGCCAGGACCAGCGCGAGCGCGCCCGCAGCGGCGACCGCAGCCGGCGAGGAAAATGCCTGGGCCAGCCAGCCCAGGATCAGGGATCCGATCGGCACCAGGCCGAAAAACACCAACGTGTAAACCCCCATCACCCGCCCGCGCAGCTCGTCTTTGACCAGGTGCTGGACCAGGCTGTTGCACAGGTTGGAAAGGGTCATGAATCCCCAACCAACCCCGACCATCAGGATCAGCGATACGGGTACGAGACGGGCCCAGGCAAACACCAGCATCATGACCGGATAAACGAACATCCCAAGGGTCATCATCTTGCCGCGGTGGTAGCGAAGCCCGAAGGACGCGATCATCAAAGCCGCGACCAGCGAGCCGACCCCTCTGGCTGCCTGCAGCAGGCCGTTCGTGGTCGCATCGCCGTTCAAGACGTCCACCGCCCAGGCCGGGATCAGGTTGTTCATCGAGAGTCCCAGCAGGCCGGAGCCGCCGATGATCAGGATGAGCACGCGGATATCCTGGTTGGCCCAGACGTACCTCAGCCCTTCACGGAGCTCATTTACCGCGGAGGTCTTCCGCGTCACGGGGGTGAAGGGCGCGAGCTTCATCATCACCAGGGCGATGATGACCGCGAAAAAGGAGATCCCGTTGATGGTGAAGCACCAGCCCGGTCCAAGCGCCGCGTAAGCCAGGCCGGCGATCGCGGGCCCGACCGCCGTGGCCATGTTGAACATCGCCGCGTTCAGGGCAATCGCATTGGCCATGTGATCGCGGTTGACCATCTCCAGCACGAACGACTGCCGCGCGGGGGCATCGAATGCGTTCGCGATCCCCAGCAGGAACGCCAGCAGGATGATATGCCACGGCTGGACGGCTCCCGCGAAGGTCAGGCCGGCGAGGATGAAGGCCAGGAGGAGCATGCTCGACTGGGTGATGACCAGCAGGTTGCGGCGGCTCATCCGGTCCGAGATCACCCCGCCGAACAGCGTGAACAACCAGGTGGGGATCCCCGAAGCAAAGCCCACGTAGCCGAGAAAAGCCGGCGAGTGGGTCAGCTGGAAGATCAAATACCCCTGTGCGGTGGTCTGCATCCAGGTGCCTACCAGCGAAGCCAGCTGCCCGTAGAACCACAGCCGGTAGTTCGGGAACCGCAGCGCAGCAAAAGTCCCCTCCGCCTGGAGGGGAGGCTGCAGGGACACGGGTTCCAGCAGTCTGCTTCCGGTTTCTAGCTCGGGTGCGGCCGTCAGCGGGTCAAACGGCGGTGTGGTTTCGGTGGACATCGCGTTGGTCGGGTAACTTAATCGGGGTGAGCAAGGATACCGCTAAATTTGGGGCAGTTCGGCTTTCAGGGGTTGGATCGGTACGGATCTGCTGCGGTGCGCCTACACCGTTTCCCGGCGGGAAAAGACGGATTGCAGCTGGTCCATAGAATTGACGATCCGATCCAGGTCATCCGGTGAAAAGCCTTCGAAGCTCCTGGCCAGGCTGGTGCGGGTACTTTCCAGAGCCTGGTCGAGCATCACTTTTCCCCGCGCTGTCAATCCAAGCTGCAGGCGGCGCCGGTCCTCGGGGCAGGGGCTGCGCATCACCCACCCGCGCGTGACCAGCAGGTCGACCATTTTGGAGAGGGTGGGCAGCGTCAGCCCGATATGATCCGCCACCTCCGACAGCGACGCGTCGGTGTGTTTGTTGATGAAGATCAAGATCCTGAATTGGGGAACCGAGATATCCTGATGACGATGACTGCGAAGCTGCATGCGAATGCTTCGCATGACGAGGGGAACTGCGTCCAGGACTGCCTGCGCACAATCGAAGGTGGTAGCCATCGGGTTGTTCTCCTTTCTAACAGTTCGAATAACCAATTATATACTGCTTGGGGTCGAAATCCACGCCGAAAGGCAGCGATTCAGGACCTGGAGGCCCTGGATCGTGTTTGCGAAAAGCAGCACGGAAGAAGATGATCGGGAAGTGGGGAGATTGAGAAACCAGATGCCCGGCGGCCCGATCCCTGTTCCCAATTCACGATTCACCCTTCTCTATTCTCGCCAGTTGCCCCGTCAGATCGTGCGCCAGCGCCCCGCCGATCATCACCGGGACGATCTCGCCCACCGGCGCCCGGCCCTCGACGATCACCAGCCCGTCGATCTCGGGGGCATCGCGGTAGGATCTGCCCACCGAGATTCCCTGGTTGTACCCCTCGATGAGGACGTCCAGCTGGCGGCCGATGTAGGCCTGGTTCTTCTCGAGCGAGATGCCCTGCTGCAGGGCCATCAGCCGCTCCAGCCGCTCGTGCTTCACCTCGGGGGGGATGGGGTCGCCCAGCGGCTCGCTTGACGTGCCCGGTTCGAAGGAGAACTCGAATGCCCCGATGCGGTCGAAGCGAATTTCGGTCACAAAATCCAGCAGGCGCTGGAAAGCCTCTTCGGTCTCGCCGGGGTACCCGACGATGAGCGTCGTGCGCAGCGCCAGGCCCGGCAGGGCGGCTCGCATCTTGGCCAGGGTGCTGTGGACCCAATCCATGTTGGCTGGCCGCCGCATGGCGCGCAGCACCATCGGGTCGGCGTGCTGCAGGGGCATATCCAGGTAGGGGAGGATCTGCGGGTGGGCTGCCATCACCTCGATCAGGTGGTCGGTGACGTAGCCCGGGAAGGCGTACAGCACCCGGATCCAGTCGATCCCCGGCGCTTCGGCTGCCAGCCGTTCGAGCAGTGCTGCCAGTCCATCTTTCATACCCAGGTCGTGGCCGTAGTCGGTCGTATCCTGGGCGATCAGGATGATCTCCCGGACGCCGTTCTCTTGAAGGAGGCGGGCTTCCCCGAGGATCGACTCCACCGGCCGGCTGACCGCCGTACCCTTAATCAGCGGGATGGCGCAGAAGGCGCACGGCCGGCGGCAGCCGTCGGCGATCTTCAGGTATGCGCTCGCGCCCTGCACGGCTACGCGCGGCATCCCGCGCTCGTCAGCGCCGACGGTAGCCGCCTCCGGCAGGTGGTAGAGCGGCCCGGGCTGCTTCCGGCTGCGCAGCTCCTGGACGACCTCCACCACGTCCATCCAGCGGCGGGTGCCCATGAGACCGTCGACCCCGGGCACCTCGCGGACCACCGCCTCGCGGTAGCGCTGGGTCAGGCAGCCGGCGGCGATCAGAACCTGCCCGGGTTTTTTCCGGCCCGCCAGGTCGGCCAGCACCGAGAGCGATTCCTGCCGCGCGGGGCCAATGAACCCGCAGGTGTTGACAATCAATACATCGGCGCGCTCGGCGCGCTCGACCGGGCGGTATCCGGCCCGCTGCAGCAGGCCGGCCATGGATTCGGAGTCAACGGTATTCTTGGCGCATCCCAAGGAGACCAGATAAAAAGAGCTTTTACCCATACTGTTAAAAATTCCTGTCTAGCCCGCCGGCGTGGCCGATGCGGGCGCGGTTTTTGTCGCCGTGGGGCCGGCAGCCGGCGTGCCCGTCGCTGCCGGCAGGGCAGGGGTGGCTGTCGCCGGGCTGGTTGGGATGACCAGGGTCAGCTTCTGCATACCCTTCGACGTGAAAATCAGGTCCAGCACCTGGCCTTCCGTACCGGGCACCCCCTGATCCTGGTTGTTCAGGTAAACCTGGAAGCCGGCCGCGTTCCCGGTGAGGATTTCGATCTGGCTCCCCGCGGAAAATGGGTAGGCGTTCCCGGGGACAAGCCGGCCGGAGAAGACCATCTTATTGTCGGCGGTGACCTTGATCCACGGGCGCTGGGAGGCAATCAGGTTGACCTCGATGGCGCCCGGCGTCCCTGCCGGCAGCCCGGCCGGGATCTGCGCGGCGGTGGGTTCGGCCGCCGCATCGGGGGTCGTTCCCGCCGGCTGGGAGGGCGTTTGCTGCGGGGCAACCGCGGCCAGGCTGGCCTGGCTGGGCTGCGGGGTCGCCAGCAGCACGTCGGAGATGGACGGGGAGGTCGCGGTCACGCCGAGATTCGCGCGCTGGCTGAGGACCTGGCCCGATACCCAGATCAGGACGGCGACCAGCAGCACGATCAGGCCGGCCGTTGCGAGCACGTCGACCGAGAAGAGCCGCCGGAGCGGCAGGTTGGCGACAACTTTCGGCGCCGGCCGCCTGGCCGAGGCTTGCTGAGTCCGCAGCTCCGCGGCTGCCTTTTCCTCGCGCCGGGCCTGTAGGGCTTCGGCAAAGCGCAGCAGAAGCTTATCACCATCCAGGTTGAGGAAATGGGCATAGTTCGCCAGCATCCCCCGCGCCTGGACGAAGGAGGGCAGCTCTTCCATCCGGCCGGCTTCCAGGAGAGCCAGGGTAGCGCTGCGCAGGTGCGTGTGCCGCTCCACTTCTCCCAGGGAGAGGCTGATGAGCTCGCGCTGCTGCTTGAGGGTCTGCCCGATTTCGATGAATAATTCCTGCGAGGGCTGCATCCCGGGCGAGAGAAGCGGTCCATCCGGGCCGGCCGGGGAGGGCTCTTCTGAATCCGGCGCGTCTTCCACCAGGAGCTCGGGCTCGGGCGGGGCAGGTAAAATCGGGGGCGCTCCGCCAGGCGCGGAGGGTTCAGCGAAAGCCACCGGCGCCGGGTCGGGAACCGCCTGCGGGCTGGCAAGCGCCGCGAGGAGGGGCTGCGCGTCCAGGTTCAGGTAGCCCGCATACAGCCGCAAAAAGCCCTTGCCCTGCACGGTCGAAGGCAGCGCCGCCCAGTCATCCATTTCCAGCGCCTGCAGGAAGCGCGGCCGGATATGGGTAGCCTGCGCTGCCTGGTCGATGCTCTCGCCGCGGGAAAGGCGGGCGTTGAGCAGCTGCAGTCCAACAGTCTCCGTCATAGCAGGGATGATACTACAGTTATCAAAAACCCCACCGGGCTGGCCGCCTGCTGGGTGGCTGGCTGCCGGTGGGGAATGGGTTGCCGTGGAAAACCGGGGCCTTACTCAGCCGGTTGCGGCGCCGCTTCCGGTTCTGCTTCGGGGGCAGCGGGAGCCGGCGTCTCGGCCTTCGGCTCGGCTGCGGGGGCCGGCGCTTCGGCCTTCGGCTCGGCGGCGGCGGCCGGGGCCTCGCCCTCGCGGTGCACCAGGATGTGGATCTCGGGGGTCAGGTCGACGGTCAGGCGGACGCGGGCCTTGTGCTCGCCCAGGGTGCGGATCGGCTCGGTATCGACCTGCCGCCGCTCGATTTTGAGGCCCGTTTTCTGTTCAATCGCTTCGGCGATCATCTGGGTGGTGATCGAGCCGTACAGCTTGCCCGTCTCGCCGGCTTTGCTGGCAAAAACGACCGACAGGTTGGCGAGCTTCTCGGCGACAGCGCCCATCTCGGTGTTCAGCTCAGCCCGGCGGGCGTTTGCGTGCGCGCGGATGGTTTCCACCTGGCGCAGCGCGCCCGGGGTTGCCAGGACGGCCAGCCTCTGGGGCAGCAGGAAGTTGCGCCCGTACCCATCTGCGACGCGCTTCACATCCCCGGCCCGGCCCAATTTGTAGACATCTTTGAGGAGGAGTACTTT
The DNA here is from genome assembly GCA_021796375.1 of Chloroflexota bacterium. Lineage (GTDB taxonomy): Bacteria > Chloroflexota > Anaerolineae > Anaerolineales > Anaerolineaceae > JAJYJF01. The sequence continues at coordinate 6,923 of JAJYJF010000109.1, forward strand.
CATTGCATCAAGCCCTTTCTATCAACAAAATAGGTGCAGATTCGCTCTTCACGAAGGGTACAACGTTTAGAGCGGTCGAATTCTACCAGAGGGTGCTGCCCTAGTCAACCGCGAAGCGGTTATTGTTAGCCCAAAGTAGTAGAGTCCCCTTTTGCCAAAGTAGAAATGGCCCCTTTGAAAGGGACGCAAAGTGGACGAACTACTTACGATGAGCAAACAAGAATTATCCCGTCTCGAAGTCATGCAGCGATTGCAAGAAAAGCGGCTCACCCAAACTGAAGCTGCAGCATTGCTGC
>JAJYJF010000110.1 GCA_021796375.1 Chloroflexota bacterium
GGTCGGGGATTGGCGGCCGCTGGTCAGCCTGTTTCTGGGAGGGCTGCTCACCGGGTTTTTCTGGGAGATGTGGAACTATTATGCCTTCCCGAAATGGATTTACAACGTCCCCGGGGTCGGCTTTTTCCACATTTTTGAGATGCCGCTGCTGGGCTACCTGGGCTACCTGCCGTTCGCGCTGGAGCTGTTCGCCATGTATCACCTGGTGGCGGGCATCCTCCGGTTGAATCAAAGCCAGCTCCCCAACATCGATTTCACGCGGGAAGAATAAACGGCCCCGGATCGATCCTCGAAAACCGCAGCCAGCCGCTCTTTGAAGCGGGCGGGCACCGCCTTCATTAAAGGTATAATGATTGCTTGTTTCTTTAAGGTTAATTATAAAACATTTGTGCTACAATCTTGGTAGCCTCACGACAAGGTTGGATTATGACCCAAAACGTTATCCGGGTGATCGGCGCCCGGGAGCATAACCTCAAAAATATCAGTGTAGATATTCCCCGCGATAAGCTGGTGGTGATCACCGGTCTGTCCGGGTCTGGAAAATCGTCGCTGGCGTTCGATACGATCTTTGCCGAAGGCCAGCGGCGGTACGTCGAATCGCTTTCCGCGTACGCGCGCCAGTTCCTCGGGCAGATGGATAAGCCGGACGTGGATTCGATCGACGGGCTGTCGCCGGCGGTGTCGATCGACCAGAAGGCCACCTCGCACAACCCGCGCTCGACGGTCGGAACCGTCACCGAGATCTATGACTACCTGCGCCTGCTTTTCGCGCGCATCGGCATTCCGCACTGCCCCACCTGCGGCCGCGTGGTGGAGCGCCAGTCCGCGCAGGAGGTGGTGGATAAAGTCGCCGCCCTGCCGGAGGGCAGCCGGCTGCTGATCCTTGCCCCGGTGGTCCGCGCCCGCAAGGGCACTTACCAGGCGGTGTTCGATGAGATCCGCAAGGCCGGTTTCGTGCGCGCCCGCGTGGATGGGACGGTCTACAACCTGGACGAAGACATCAGTCTGGACCGCTACAAGATCCACACGATCGAGGCGGTGGTCGACCGGATCGTGCTGGCCAGGCCGGAGATCGAGGAAGACCAGAAGGCGTTGATCACTCGCCTGACCGATTCGATCGAAACCGCCCTGAAGGTGGGAGAAGGCTACCTGACCGTCCAGGATCTGACGACCGATCCGCCCCAGGATATGTTCTTCAGCGAGCACCTGGCCTGCCCGGTGCACGGCTCCGTGCTGCCGGAGATCGAGCCGCGCACGTTTTCGTTCAATACCCCGCACGGCGCCTGCCCGGAATGCCAGGGCCTGGGATCCAAGCTCGAGATCGACCCGGATTTGCTGGTCCCGGACCCGGAGCGCTCCTTCCGCGAAGGGGCGATCGCGGCCCTGGAGTGGAGCGGTCCGCGCGATCAGAATACGTACTACTGGCAGATGGTCGAGGCGGTCGCCGAGGCGTACCACATCGACCTCGACAAGCCGGTCAGCAGCCTTCCCAAGGACAAGGTCGACAAGATCCTGTACGGAACCAAAGGGGCCAGCGTGATCGTTCACCTGGACGGCCGCAACGACCGGCGCGCCACCTACCAGACCCCGTTCGAAGGCGTGATTGGCAACCTCGAGCGCCGCTACCGCGAGACGAACTCCGAATACATCCGCTCGAAGATTTCCGAGTTCATGAGCGACCGCCCCTGCCCGGTGTGCCAGGGGACCCGGCTGCGCCCGGAGGTGCTGGCGGTAACGATCCTGGACGCCAACATCGTCGCGGTGACCTCCTGGCCCGTGCTGCAAACGCTGGCCTGGATTCGCCAGCTTTCCCAGCCCGGCGCCGTCCTGAACCGTCGCCAGCAGGTGATCGCCGAGCGCATCCTCAAAGAGATCCATTCCCGGCTTGGGTTTTTGGTCGATGTCGGCCTGGATTACCTGACGCTCAACCGGTCGGCGGCGTCGCTCTCCGGCGGTGAAGCCCAGCGCATCCGGCTGGCGACCCAGATCGGGTCGCGGCTGATGGGGGTGCTGTACGTGCTGGACGAGCCCTCGATCGGCCTGCATCCCCGGGATAACAACCGGCTGCTCGCCACGCTGAAGCACCTGCGAGATCTGGGCAACACGGTTCTGGTGGTCGAGCACGACGACGAGACCATCCGCTCGGCGGATTGGATCATCGATCTCGGGCCGGGAGCGGGCGAGAACGGCGGACGGGTGGTCGCCGAGGGCCCGGTCGAGACCATCCTCTCCCACCCGGATTCGCTCACCGGGGCCTACCTGTCGCGCCGGATGCAGGTCCCGCTGCCGGCATCGCGCCGCACCGGCAACGGAAAGCACCTGACCATCGAAGGCGCCCGGGCCAACAACCTGAAAGACCTGACGGTAAAAATCCCGCTGGGCAAGCTGGTGTGCATCACCGGCGTCTCCGGCTCGGGTAAGTCCACGCTGATGGTCGACGTGCTGTATAACGCGCTGGCGCGCGAGCTGAACGGAGCGCATACCCAGGCCGGGGACCACGACCGGATCGATGGGATCCGGCTGCTGGACAAGGTGATTAATATCGACCAGTCGCCCATCGGCCGGACGCCGCGATCGAACCCGGGCACGTATACCGGGATGTTCGACGAGATCCGGTCCCTCTTCGCCGAGCTGCCGGAAAGCAAGGTGCGCGGCTACCGGGCGGGGCGGTTCTCGTTCAACGTGCACGGCGGGCGTTGTGAGGCCTGCCAGGGGCAGGGCCAGCTGCGCATCGAGATGCAGTTCCTGCCGGACGTTTACGTCCCCTGCGACGTCTGCCACGGCGCGCGGTTCAACCGCGAGACGCTGCAGGTGCATTTCAAAGGGCTCTCGATCGCCGACGTGCTGGATACCACCGTGAACCAGGGAGTCGAGCTGTTCGCCGCTTTTCCCTCGATCGCGAGCAAGCTAAAGCTGCTGCAGGAAGTCGGCCTCGGATATGTCAAGATCGGCCAGCCGGCGCCGACGCTCTCGGGCGGCGAGGCGCAGCGGGTCAAGCTGGCCAAGGAGCTTTCCCGCCGCGCCACCGGGCGGACGCTCTACGTGCTGGACGAGCCCTCTGTCGGGCTGCACGCCGCGGATGTTCACCTGCTCATCGAGGTGCTGCAGCGCCTGGTGGACGCGGGCAATTCCGTGCTGATCATCGAGCACAACCTGGATATCATCAAGGTGTCCGACTACATCATCGATCTGGGACCGGAAGGCGGCGACCGCGGGGGCGAGCTGGTGGCGGAAGGCACGCCCGAGGAGGTCTGCCAGGTGGCGGGCTCGTATACCGGCCAGTTCCTGGCGGATTACCTGCGCGCCGAGCACGCGGCGGAAATCCACCGCTAGACCGGTTAAACCTGGAATCGACCCCGTTTGCGAGCCCCCTTGGAGCGTTTTTGTTTTCTCGGATTCGCTCCAGTGACCGAACCCCGATCCGGTTTCGTGATGCCGCGCGGATAACCTTGGAAGCTCCTCCTCGTCCTCTCCCGGCAGGACACCGTCCCGGTGTCCTGCCAGCTGAGCCGGACTGCCGCGCTCTCGCAGGGAGGGAGAGTCCTGCTCGACCCGAGGCCGGCCGCCTTGGCTGCAGCAGAATTCGGATGGCCTACGAGGCGCGCTGGCGGAGATAGGGGTTATCCAGCCGCTCCCGTCCGACCGTCGTGGCCGGCCCGTGGCCGGGCAGCAGGCGAGTGTCGTCAGGGAGGCTGAGGAGCTCGCGCCGGATGCCCTCCACCAGACGGTCGAAATCTCCCTCGGTGCGGTCCGGGCGGCCGATGCTGCCGGCGAAAATGACGTCTCCGCAGAAGACGGTCCTGTCCGCCGGGCTGTAGAAGACCACATGGCCGGAGGTGTGCCCGGGGATCAGGCGTACGTTGAGGCGGCTCTCGCCCAGGGAAAGCTCTTCGCCGGCGGTGAACAGCAGGCCGGGTTCCGGGCCAGGGTCGATTTCCATCCCGAAGCGGGCCGCGCCGCCTTTTCCACGCCAGAGAGGGAGGTCCAGGGGGTACAGCCCGACCGGGATGGGCCTGCCCAGGGCATCCAGCGCTTCCTGAACGCCGGAAAAATGGTCGAAATGCGCGTGGGTGAGCCAGACTGCCTGCAGGTCCCAGCCGCGCGATCCGGCCTCGCGGACCGCATCTCCGGCGCCTTCAGCCGGATCGATCAGAACGGCCGAACCGGTGGCGCGGTCGGCGGCCAGGTAGGTGTTGGTGTTCAGCGGGCCAAGGATGAAGGGGATAATTTCCAGCGGCATGCGATTCCTCAGATTACCTGAATTCGGCAAACTCGATCTCGACCGGCTCGGGCTTGCGCGCCGGGGAGTGGCGGCTGGCCGCCAGATACCATCCGCTGGCTGCCAGAGCGATCCCGATCGCCGCCAGGCTGGCGGGGTAGATCAGGATCGGGTTTTGCTGGTAGAGAAACCCGGCGGCGATGGGCGCCAGGATGGTGGCGGAGCTGTTGGCCGTCTCCATCAACCCATAAGCCAGCCCGATTTCCCCGGCGGGGATCAGGCGTCTGGCCAGGGCGCTGGTCATGGACCGCGAAAGGCGGTACCCGCCGAAGAAAAAGGCTCCCAGGCCGTACCAGGCCATCCCCGTACCGCGCCAGAGCAGCAGCGCGAACACCCCCACGCAGGCCTGACCGATCAGGAGCACCAGGCTGGGGTTAAGATGCGCCAGGGTCAGCGCCAGGAGGGCGCTGCCAAGGCTGGAGAGCGCGCCGAGCTGACCGATGGCGGCCAGGGATAAACCGCGCTGGTTTTGCAGGAAGTTCGAGGTAAATGGGTAGGGAAGGTAGGTGGCGAAAACCGCGGCGGCCATAATCCCAATGAAGAGCATGAAATGCGGGTTGCGCAGGATCTGGCTTTTTCCGGGCGCTGGCACCTCCGGGTGGACGGGCAGCGGCCGGATGAATAAAACCACGGCCGTGGAAACGGTCAGGATCCCCGCGGCGATAAAGTAGATGCTGCGCATGCCGCTTTCCTCGCCGACCTTTCCGCCCACCAGGGGCCCGAATACCGAGCCCAGCTGCCAGGCTCCGTAGGTGAGTGCGAGGGCCCGGCCGATCGATACGCGGCCGCGGATGCCGGTGATGTAGCTGTTGATCGGCGCAACCATCGCGGCGGTCAATCCATAGAAAACGAGCGCGGTCGCGAACACTGGCAGGCTGTTGGCGAGAGCCATCATCCAGACGAAACCGGTCGCCAGCACCCAGGAAGCCCACAGGAGCGGCCGCGTACCGATCCGGTCGCCAAGGTAGCCGGCGGGAGCCTGGACAGCCGTGATCGCCAGCCCGACCGTGCCCAGGATGCCTCCAATCATGACCGGAGAAGCACCCCATTGCTGCAGGTACAAGGGCTGGAAGTAGGTGAACATCCCTTCGCCCATCCCCCAGACGAACATGGATACGAGAATCAGCAGAAAATCCCGGGTCATCAATTTCTCCCAAGGGGAAAAGCATCCATACCCTCCGGCCCCCATTCCCTTCCCCCGGAGCAAAATACGCCAGGCCGCCGGCCCGGTAGGGACGCTGCGCGGCTGCGCCCGAAGCGGTCCGCGAGGGAAGGAGGCGGAAGGCTGCACAAGCGCCCCCTCCTGGAGGGTTGGGCCAGAGAGCGAATTCAGATCAGAAAACCTGCCGGAGGGCTGCCGCCCGCATCAGATCCGGTACAGCTCGCGCGGCAGGTCGCTCAAGGTATCGCAGCCGGAAGGTGTGATCGCGACGTCATCCTCGATGCGCACCCCCGCCCGGCCGGTCAGGTAGATCCCCGGCTCGACGGTAAAGGTCATCCCCGGCTCGAGCAGCAGTGGGTTTTCGCCGAAGGCGTAGGGCTCCTCATGCTCCTCCATCCCCAGCCCGTGGCCGACGCGGTGGAAGAAGTATTCCCCATAGCCCGCGTCGCGGATGACGGCGCGGGCCGCCTGGTCCACCTGGCCGATCGGGACGCCCGGCCCAGCCTTCGCGCGGCCGGCCTCGTTGGCCTCCCGGACGGTGCGGGCGATCCGGGCGAGCTCCGCATCGACGTCGCCGACCGCCAGCGTGCGGGTGAGGTCGGAATAATAATCCTGCCAGGTGGCCCCCCAATCGACGACCACCAGGTCGCCCGGGGTGAAAACGCGTTCCCCGGGGAGTGCATGCGGGTTCGCGCCATTGGGGCCGCCGGCGACGATCGGCGCGAAGGGCAGCTCGCTGTCGCTGCCCGCGCGCAGCAGCTGCAGGGTCAGCTCGGAGGCGAACTCCCGCTCGGCCATGCCCGCGCGGGCGTGCTTGAGCGTTTCGAGAAAGGCCGTTTGCGCGATCTCGACCGCCCGGCGCATGCGCTGGATCTCCGCCGCGTCTTTGCGCATGCGCAGCGAGGCGAGCCCTTCCTGGATTGAGATGAAGTTTGCGCCGGGCAGCCCGGCTTCCAGAAAGCGCAGCTCCAGCACCCGCATCCGGTTGGGCTCGACCCCAATCCGGGAGCCGGCCAGCCGCATGGCCTGTCCGGCGCTGCGAAAAGCACCCTCCCAGGTCGCCGGGTTGTCACCGTAGGGAAATACCTGCAGCTCAAACGGGACGGCGCGGGCTTTTTCGGATTCAAGCTCGGGGAGCACCAGTCCGGGGGTCCCTTCCCGCGGGATGACCGCGGTCACCGGGCGTTCCATGAGGTGGAAATGCAGCCCGGTCAGGTAAGCCAGCATCGGGCCCGGGTTGAGCGCCACCGCATCCAGTCTGGAGCGGTCCATGACGGACCGCAAGCGTTCTAGCCTTTCAGCAAACATGGGCAGGATCCTCCAGGGGCGATTATAGCCGAAACCGGGCTGGAGCAGAAGCGGAGAGGCGCGCCGGGTGTCTCGAGACCGGGCGTCCGCCTGCCTGCGGTTTCCCACCGGCGAACGTCTCATAAAGGCGCTCAGGCCAGCCGGGGCGGGCGAATCGCCCGGCGGCGCTCACTGTCATTGTTCAGGGAAAATGACACCCTAACTGTTCAAGGAAAATGTCACCCTGGCAAAGAGTATGACCCGAGTATACCTGGATCGATACCCCACGAGAAGGCGAGCCTGGTTTTCACAGCCAGCTCGTCTTTTCATTGGCAACCATCAGTCTCAGACGATGCTGCTCTTTCATGGTCAATGTCATCTGTGTGTTCACGGGGTGACATTTTCGCTGAACAGTTAGCTGTTGTCAAAATCGCTGACCAACAACACACTTCGGGAACTAGGCTTGACTGGGGGAAAGCGGGATG